>JAYVEJ010000042.1:0-6662 GCA_043748885.1 Luteolibacter sp.
CATACCAAACAAAAGCGCATTGTGTGCCATTGTGAGGTGTCGCTGAAAGTGGTGGGCAAAATAGGGGGAATTGACATTTTTGTCCACTTGCCGATGCGCGGCGAAAGAAGAAGCGCCAGGCTCTTCTATCTCTCCTCCCCATCGTCCGGGCTACCTGAGGGTATCGACGCCAAGGGTATCGAGACCTTGCGGCAGCGGCGGCGTCCCTGATAGATCACCGCTGCGGGCCGGTGCCGCGGCATCCACCTGTTTCCCCCAGCTTCGCCAGCCTTCTTTGATTTCAAGCTTCGCCCACTCGCCGAGCATGGAGAAAAGCCGCTTGGTATCGCTGCGGTCGAGCGTGAATCCCGGAATGAGCGAGCGGCGGTTATCATTCATTTTTCCCAGTAGGCCAAGCCGCCGCCGCCGCCGCGCGATGCTGGCGAAACGGCCACTGTAACAACCAATCAACGCAGCAAAGAATTTCCCGCTCGGCGGCGAAAACGGCGGGGCTAGTAGGGCCGCTTCTCCGGTATTGAACACTGGTTCGACCACGCCCCAATAGTATAAACTGAGATCGAGGCGGAAGGCGAGTTCCATCAAGTCATACTCGCCCATGTAGTAATACTTGTCCTGATAGAGTGACTTGAACCAGCGGGCATAACTGGTGGTGAAATCGCAGTTATGCTTTGCGATTCGGCCAGTGATATCAGTGCCCTTTTGCTGCTCCGTGATGAGTTCCGCCACTGAGCTGGCGGTGAAGGAAATCCAGTCCATGCCGGGACTATAGAATGGATCCATAAAAGCGGCGGAGTCGCCCACCAGCGCGAAGCCGTCACCGGCGTAAGTCGTGCTGAAATACGCCAGATTTTTCCGCCGATGCATATCTTCCTCCACGAAGTCCGCCTGCCCTAACATCTCTCGCGCGACGGGATGCTGGATCAGGAAATTCTTCAATCGGTCGCCGAGTCTGCCGCCGTCCTGCGGGAAATCGACGAGGCGTTGGTCGTAAACCACGCCCACGCTCACATCGCCACCTTTGAGCGGGATGAACCATGCCCACCAGCCGTCGCCGATGATGTGGTTGGTGGCCGTGCCGCGGGTGCCATAGACCGCCGCCGCCCATTTAGGAAATTTTCCCGCCAGTTCGCGGCTGTCCCAATCTTTGACGTTCCGCCACCGCGACCAGACTGCCGCCGTCGGATGATCGGCATTGGCTCTCCACCAACCTTGCTTGCGGGCTAACAGCGCGTTGACGCCCGAGGCATCCACGATCCAGCGGGCACTAACAGTCAGTCGCCGTTCGCCATGTTTCACATCCATCGTCTGCATCCCACCGGGCACGAGTTGCACATTCGAAACAATCGCCGGTCGCAAGACCGTCGCCCCCGCCGCTTCCGCCCGCCGCAGCACTTCTTCATCGAACGACGCGCGGTCGAGCTGATAGGACGGCAGCCGCGCCAAGTAGCGCGGCCCGACCTCACTGGCCTGATCGAGCGCGGTCACCTTGTCATTCGCAAACCAGAACCGCAGTCCTTGTTTTGAAATCTGGCTCTCGTTAAGATACTGCGTCATTCCTAACACCCGACCGAGGAAATACGCACTCACCTCCACCGTCGCTTCACCCACCCGGCGGCTCAGCGTTGCGGATTTCTCGATGATGAGAATGCGGATGCCGGGGTTCTTCCGCAGCAGCAAAATGGCGACCGCCGCACCTGATAGGGCACCGCCGATCACGATCACATCGTAGGTTTCCGTGGGTTCGTCAGGAGGCTCAAACTGCATTTCCGCGAGTGTCGGCACGATCCCCGGAAATGCAATCTCCCGTGTGCCACATTCCATCAGCCCGCAGTTGCATGGCCGAGGAAATTGCCGATACTGCCGCCGTTTTCCAACCATGCAGACCTACACTGAAGCGCAATGGGACGTCATCGTCATCGGCGGTGGCCCGGCTGGCTCGACCGCCGCGACCACCCTGGCGCAGGCCGGGCGGCGGGTGCTAGTCCTTGAAAAAGCCAAGTTCCCGCGCTTCCACATCGGCGAATCGTTGCTGCCCTACAACCGCAAAATTTTCGACGACCTCGGAGTTTGGGAAAAAGTTTCCACCGTCGGCTTCACCAAAAAGCGCGCCGCGCAGTTCATCATGGGCAACGGCTCGCGCGGCAATCGCCTGGATTTTTCAAAAGGCGCGTTCACCGAGTTTCCCGAAGCGATCCAAGTCGAGCGCGCGAAATTCGACGATATCCTGCTCCACCATTCCCGCGAAAACGGTGCCGAGGTCCGCGAGGAAAGCCAGGTGATAGAACACCGCGTCGAGAAGGACCACGTCGCCGTGACTTACAAGACGGCGGACGGAACTGCCCATGAAGTCACCGCGCCTTATCTAATCGACGCCAGCGGCCTCGGCAATTTCACTGCTAACCGCGAGTCGCAGCGCGGCTACTACGAGGCGCATCGTAAGATCGCCATCTTCGGCCACTTCGAGGGCGTGGACATGCCGACGGGCGAGGAGAGCGGAGATATCCTCATCGTCCGCCGCGAGAATTCCTGGATCTGGCTGATCCCGCTGGCGGCTAACAAAACCAGTGTCGGCCTGGTCATTGACGCCACAGATTTCAAGGCACTCGGCAAGACCCCTCAGCAAGCCTTCGACGCCGCCGTGCTAACAACCCCGGCAGTGAAGAAGCGGTTCCCGGCGGCGGAACTTCTCGAGAAACTGCAAGTCATCGCAGATTTTTCCTACAAGAACGAGCGGCTCGTTTCGCCACGCGTCCTGCGGGCGGGCGACGCCTCGGGTTTCATCGATCCCATGTTCTCCAGCGGCGTGCTGTTAGCCATGACCAGCGGCCAACAAGGAGCGCGGGCGATTCACCAAGCGCTGGCCACCGGCAAGGCTCTAACTGCCGGGATGAAGCGCTACGAGAGGGACAACCGCAAGCGCATCGCCATTTACTGGGAGTTTATCGAGAATTTCTACAAACTCCATTTCACTCAGCTCTTTTTCCAGCCCTACAACCGCTGGGGTCTCGTCTGCGCGGTCAACTCGGTGCTTGCCGGTCGCACCGAGCTATCATTCGCCGTTTGGTGGCGGCTGCGCTTGTTCTTCTTCCTTGCGCGGCTGAACAAGCACGTTCCGGTCGCGAAACGGATCAGGGTCAGTTAGCTGTCTGTCACGGACCGCGAACCAAGAGCTTGCGAGAGCAGGTCATACAAAAATGGCGAAGCAGGATTGCCTGGCCCTCAGGCAATTTTATTTCGCCTTGATCGCTGATTCGATTGGATCAGTTTTCAATCATGGGTGGTCTCATCCGCAGGTTCCTTGCGCAGAGCTGATAAAGGAACAGACTCTTCCTTATGTTATGTATGAAACAAGGAGGCACGACACTCTTGTCGTGCGGCTAATGAGATGCGCAAGGGTTGAGCTCAGTGCATGTTTCCTTGCTCCTCTCATTGACGAGGCGGACAGAAGTGTCCGCCCTCCGCCTCCACCAAACTCACAGTGGTTTGCGGTGCTCGTGGCGGATGTCGCGGGCTTGGCTGAGGAACACGGCGTCCTCGCCGATGTTCACCGCGAGGTCGCCGATGCGCTCGATGGAACGGGCGACGAAGATGAGATGCAGCAGGTTCTCCGAGCGGCCGTTAGAATCCTCGAGCCGACCACTGAGCGAGGCGATCATTTGTTTGTGGAGAACGTCCAGTTCCTTGTCGCGAGCTTTGAGACTCTCGCCGAGTTCGGTGTTGCAATCGGTGTAGGCAGTCAGTGCGTCGCGCAGCAGTTTATCGGCGAGTGAATAGAGCGGCTCGGCGAGCGCGGCTTCTTCTAACTGCGAGGCAGCTTTGCAGATTTTCTTGGAGCGTTTGGCAATGTTCACCGCATGGTCGGAGATCCGCTCCAAGTTATGGGCCATCTTCATGGAAGTGATGACGAGCCGCAGATCCGAGGCCACGGGGTGAAACCTAACGAGGATATCCATACCCGTCTGGTCGATTCTGCGTTCAAGGTCGTCCACGTCTGAATCATCCGCGATGACGGTGCGGGCGAGGTCGATGTCGCGCTCTAGCAGCGAACGCATCGCCCGCTCAAGGTTCTGGCGGGTGAGGGTGGCCATCGATAGCACCTCGGCTTTGAGAGCTTCGATGGCTTTGTCGAAATCCCGGAAAATGTGTTGGTTGCTCATGATGGTAAATGGGGAAAGGATCAGGAAATCAGCCGAAACGGCCAGTGATGTATTCCTCGGTTTTTTTGACGCGAGGGTTACTAAACATTTTAGAGGTGTCCGCGACTTCTATCAGCTCGCCGAGGTAGAAGAAAGCAGTTTTATCGGAGACCCGCGACGCTTGCTGCATGTTATGGGTGACGATGACGAAAGTATAACTGGGTTTGAGATCCCAAATGAGTTCCTCAACCTTGGCGGTGGCGATGGGATCGAGCGCGCTGCATGGCTCATCCATCAGCACCACCCGCGGTTTGACGGCGATGGTCCGGGCGATGCATAAACGTTGTTGCTGGCCGCCGGAGAGACCGAGCGCGGATTCTTGGAGGCGGTCCTTGACCTCGTCCCACAGCGCGGCGGCCTGGAGTGCTTCCTCCACCGCAGGGTCGAGCACCGCCTTGTTGCGCTCGCCGCGGAGTCTCAAGCCGTAGGCGACGTTTTCATAAATGCTGCGCGGAAAGGGATTGGATTTTTGGAAAACCATACCCACCTCGCGGCGGAGTTTTACCACATCGACGGACGAGTGATAAATATCAATGCCACCGACGGTGATGCTGCCGCGAGTGATGCGGGTTCCGGGGATTTCATCGTTCATTCGGTTGATGCAGCGCAGCAAAGTGGACTTGCCGCAGCCGGACGGGCCGATGAAGGCGGTGACACCGTTCTCGGGGATTTCCAGATCGATGTTCTTCAACGCGGGTGATGAGCCATAACTGAAGTCCAGGCTTTTCACCTCGATGGAGGTGCCGATGGTGATGGAATCTTGCATGGCAGTTAAGTAAATGAAGTTAGCCAAAGGTGCCGGTGACGTAAGCTTCCGTTTGGGCATCACGAGGATTTTCGAAGAGCTGCATGGTGGGACCGTATTCGATGAGTTTGCCGAGATACATGAACGCCGTGCGGTCCGAGCAGCGAGTGGCTTGGGCGAGGTTATGGGTGACGATGATGATGGTGTATTGTTGTTTTAACTCACTGATGAGTTCCTCGATTTTCAAGGTGGCAAGCGGGTCGAGCGCGGCGCACGGCTCATCCATCAATAAGATTTCCGGTTGGTTCGCGATGGCGCGCGCGATGCACAACCGTTGTTGCTGGCCGCCTGATAGACCGAAGGCACTGGCGTGCAAACGGTCCTTCACTTCATCCCACAGCGCGGCGCTTTTGAGGGCGTTTTCAACAATCCCATCCAGCTCGGCGCGTTTGGTCTGGCCGGCGACTCTCAGGCTGAAGGCGACATTTTCATAGATCGACTTGGCGAACGGATTGTACTTTTGAAACACCATCCCGATGCGGCGGCGAAGTTCTTGAAGGTCGATATCCGTGCGGTTGATATCTATATCATGCACGCGGATGGAGCCAGCCGTGACATGGGCGCCAGGGATGCGGTCGTTGATCCGATTAAAACACCGCAGCAGTGTGGATTTCCCGCAGCCGGAGGGACCGATGAAGGCGGTGACCTGGCGGGCAGGGATATCCATGCTTACATCGTGCAGCACCTGCTTGGTCCCGTAGGCGAAACACACATTCTGGATCTGGATGGCGGGGTGCATGATTACCATTTAAGTTTCGCCCGCAGCCGGGCGCGGAGGATCATCGAGCCGACTGATAGAAGCGCGACAAGCAGCAGAAAGACAAATACCGAACCATATTGGGCGCGCCGGGTGTATTCTGAACTCGGGATTCGGGCGGCGAGGGTATAGATATGATAGGGCAGCGCTTGGACTTGCACGCTGAGTATTCCAAAGGTTGCTGCGAGTCGATCTCCTAGGTTGGGATGCTCGGGTTTGAGGAGCCCCTGCCAGGGGAGCATGTCTCTCGCGGCGACAGCGGCAGTAAACATAATCGGTGCCGTTTCTCCGGCGACGCGGGTGATGGCGAGCAACGAGGATGTTAAGATGCCCGGCAGTGAAAACGGCAGCACGCATTTCCGAATGGTCTGCCAACGAGTGGCACCCATGGCCAGCGAGGCATCGCGGAAGCCCTGAGGGACCGCGCGCAGAGACTCCTCGGAAGCGGTAATGACGACTGGCAAAATCATGCAAGCCAAGGTGGCGCACCCAGCAATCAAAGATGAATTCCAGCCTTGGAAACTCAACACATAATCGCCGATGAAGAGTGGGATGGCGAGCAATGATCGGCTGGATGGATCCGCAGTGATCACGGGCACCGCGAGCACGAACACCGAGAAACCGAAGAGCCCGAAGACGATGGATGGAATGCCGGCTAGATTAAGGATGGCCAACCGCACCGCATGAATGAATGGGCTTTGTTTAGCATACTCAGACAGATAGATCGCGGCGCAGACCCCGAAGAACAGCGCGAGGATCATTGAGCCAATCGTGAGTAAAGCGGTGCCGGCGATTGGACCTGCGATGCCGCCGCCGGAGTAAGAATAGGTTTGCTCATTGAAGATCGGAACGCCTGCGTTTTTCGTGAGGTAATCATTGTAGCCAGAAGCAGGGAGCTGGTGGC
>JAYVEJ010000043.1:0-2500 GCA_043748885.1 Luteolibacter sp.
CACCGCCGTCTCTTAGTCATCGATGATGATCGCAAGCTTGCCGGGCTGATCCGCGACTATCTAACACCGATGGGCTATGAGGTGGAACTCCGCCACAACGGACCCGATGGCCTTGCCGAAGCCCTCGCATCTCCCTATGAGGCGGTGATTCTCGACGTGATGATGCCGGGCATGGATGGCTTCGGCGTGCTTAAAGAGCTGCGGAAAAAATCGGATGTCCCGGTGTTGATGCTAACAGCGCTGGGTGATGAAGCGGATCGCATCGTCGGCCTAGAAATCGGCGCGGACGATTATTTGCCGAAAACGTTTTCATCAAGGGAGCTGCTAGCACGTTTGCGCGCGGTGACCCGCCGTTCGCGGGTCCAGATAGACGATGACACACCGCGCGAACTTTGTGCCGGCCTACTACGACTCTGCGAGGAAACTCACACGGTGGTGCTGGGGGCCAATCCGCTCGATCTAACTACCCTGGAGTTTGCCATCCTTGCCGCGCTGCTCAAATCCAAGGGCCGTGTGAAAACTCGCGAGCGCCTCATCGAGGAAGTTTCCGAGCGGCGCTTTGATATTTTTGACCGCTCCATCGACGTCCACGTTTCCTCACTTCGCAAAAAACTCGGGGACGATGCAAAGAACCCGCGTTTCATCCGCACGATTCGTGGAATTGGCTACACGCTGCACGAACCCGAAGCCTCTGATTTCGGCCAAGCATGAAACCCGGCCCCTACTTTCCCCTGCTCGCCAAGGTGCTCGGATGGTTGCTTCTTCATCTGGTGATTTTGGCCTTGGCCTTCGTGGGATTCGTCGGCTGGCAGTTAGGTCTCGGTTTGGATTCGCTGCTCAGTGGCTCCGCCGGCGAGCGGCTGCGGACTTTCGGAGATGCGGCTAGGGAAGAGATCAGCGATCTCCCGCGGCCCCAATGGAACGACGCGATCAAGCCTCTTGCCGAGAAGCGAAATGTCACGGCAGCGATTTTCGATTTCGTGAACCCGAAGAACTTTCCGTTTAAGGTCCCTCAGAACGTGTTAGAGCGCACGAAAACGGCAATCCCACAGCCGCCGTTAGGTCCACCCGGGCGCCCCCGCCCGCCGCCTCTGGGCAACGACAGGCCGCCGATAGATCGTGAATTTCCCGACGACCGGGGGCCACCTCCTTTCGACGACCTCGAACCACGAAGACCGTTTCGCGAGCCTCCGGGTGGTGAAAGACCTGGCCCTCGCCCGGTGGATTTCCAGCCTCCAAGTCGTCCGATTTTCCTGCTTCGCGGCGATCATGGCGATGGCTACTGGGCGGGAGTGCAGTTGACGGTCCTGGGGCCTCTTGGCCAGCCGCGTCGTCAGCAATTGATGTTGATCCGGGCTAACGGTTTGGACGGCTCGGGCATGTTTTTTGAGTTTAAGCCCTGGCTCTGGGGTGGGCTTGCGGTGCTTGCGCTGAGCCTTGCCTTTTGGACGCCGTTTGTCTGGGGCATCACCCGCTACATCCGCCGTCTAACGGTCGCCACGGATCGCATCGCAGCGGGCCAATTCAAAATTTCACTTCCGTCGCGAGGCAATGACGAGTTGGGGAGCTTGGGTCACGCCATCGAATCCATGGCGGGGCGGTTAGACCACTTGGTTTCAGGTCAGAAGCGTTTCCTCGGAGATGCCGCGCATGAACTCTGCGCACCACTCGCTCGCCTCCGCACGGGGCTCGGAATCCTTGAAATGAAGCTGGGAGATGCCAACCAAGCCAGTTTGTCATCCATCGAGGCGGACGCTCAAGAACTCGCCACGCTAGTCGAAGAAATCCTCGCCTTTTCCCGTGCTGGCAATCGTAAACCTCGCAGGCAAGCGGTCCCACTGGAGTCCTTGATTCGCGAAGTCATCGCCCGAGAGGGCGGGAATCCCGCTCCAGAAATCGACGTGCCGTCTGGACTAACAGTCGTCGCAGATCCCACCCTGCTCGGTAGGGCGATAGGCAATCTCATTCGGAATTCGAGGGTTCACGGCGGAGCCGATCCCAAAGTCGTCATCGCCGCAGTGCAAGATGACGACTTTGTCACAATCACAGTAACTGACGACGGTCCCGGAGTTTCTCCCGATGAGTTGTCGCGTCTGTTTGAGCCATTCTATCGGCCTGACCGTTCACGCAGTCGTGACACTGGAGGAAGTGGACTCGGGCTAGCCATTGTAAGTGCCGCCATCGAAGCCTGCGGCGGAGACGTCGCCGCTTCCATCCCGCCAGCAGGAGGATTTGCAGTGACCCTCCGCCTCCCTAAAAACGAGCGTGCGGACGTCTAACGGAGCATCCGTCAGTTTTACCGGTCTTTTCGGAACTAGCCGCATGATTGGGACCGAATTCGTCTCTAACGTTGTCGGGGCGATGAAGGTAGTGGCTTTCAAATGTCCGAATATTGAAATCTAAACCCTCATTTTCAGCGACTTGTGGGTGGATTCAAAAAACTTCATAAAAACCTCACAAAAGGGATTGACCCGCGTCGCGGGGTCGGAATAGGTTCCGC
>JAYVEJ010000044.1:0-2498 GCA_043748885.1 Luteolibacter sp.
TCGGTCAGGGCGATCTACTCGGTGAATAATTTCTATCCGCCGCCTCACGACGATCCGAAGATGAAAAGCGGAACATTCTGCGTGTCCGCGGCCTCGCGGTATGGCCGCGGACGGGTGGTGGCGTGGGCGGACAGCACGATCTTCTCAAATTTCGAAATCTTCTATCCGGGGAAATACGAGTATCTGCTCAACACCATGAACTGGCTCAATCACCGGGACAATATCGTGCCGTCCTTGGGAAAAAGGATGGCTCCGCTGGTGCTATTCGGGGCGCTCGCGGTGTTCCTGTTGCGCCGCCGAGAGCCGCAGGTGTGGTTGATCACCGGCGTTCTCCTGATGGCGGCGTTGGGATTGGCGCGCTGGGCCGGGTTGAGTTTGGAACAACGGCGCACCACTTTTCCCAAGGCGATCCGCCCGAGTGAGTGGGTGATTTTCCGCGCCGACGCGAAAGATCCGGGACATCATTTGAAAGATTTCATCACCGAGGTTCCATACGACCAACGCTATGAAGTTTTCATCCAGTGGGTGCTGCGGACCGGGGCGTTTTCCGGCTTTCACTTGTCAGGATCTGCGGCGGCTAACGGCCTTTACGATCATCTCCGGGCCTCGGGATCGGCCAAGACCTCGCTGGCGTTGATTGTTCGGAAGCCCGCCGATCTTACGCAATTGGATGAATTGGGCGCACTCGCCCCTCGCTCGAAGGGGCCGCTGCTATTGATGTTTGCTTCATCCATTTCAGCCGAGCAGGCAGTGGAAAGCCTGCGACGATCCGGGATCGTGAAAAGTCCCGAATCGCTGGCACGAGTGGCGCAAGCGTGGCCTTCTGGCGAGGTGGTGATCGATGATGCGGAAGGGCGGTTAGTGATCGTCGCCAATGCGGAACGCTACAGCGACCAGTCGATGGGGATTTCTGAGAAAGTGGTGCCTGACGCAGCTCAACGAGCCGTTTTCAGCAATGCGTTCGGCGTCATTGACCGCCTGCTCGGCAAAGAGTCTCCCTCGCCTCAATAAATTCCCACTTCATGCTTTGAGCGGATGAAAATTTCGATAACTTGATTTAGCCCCTGTGGAATTAACAGAATGTCCAAGAGCAGCGAAAATACCCTGGCATCGACTCCGACTTCGTGGCTCGTGCCTGTGGCGGTCGCCGGTGTGATCGTCTCGGCCGTCATTTCGTATGCGCGTTCCGGTGAGACCTATGCCGCAGCTGGATCACCTTATTATGGAAAGGCGGTGCAGGAGGCGCTCGCCGGCCTGAAGAACCCAGGCGAAACCGCAATTCCCGCCGCGCGACCGCCATTGCCTGAGGGACTTTCTCCTAACGATTACTACTGGTGCGAGACTTGCCACGCCTACCACAAGCGCGAAGCTGGCCAAAACCAACCTGCCGTGGCTTCACCTCCCGTCGCAGGTGTGGGAGCCATCGCCGCCCAGTCAGCCGAGGTGATTCCACCACTGTCAGAGGGACTCTCCGCGAGTGATTACTATTGGTGCGTAAACTGCAAAGCCTATCACCCTCGCCAAGCGAATCCTGCGGCATGGGCCGGAGTGCCTTACAAGTTGCCCGTGCAGTCCGGTCCGCCTTTGCCACACTAACGGGTGCAGAACCTAAAAGTTAATTTGAGGCATGTTGCCAGCGCGGTTGTTTTGCACGTTGGGCGTTGAGGATGATCGCCGTAATCTGAGCTGAAACTGCTTGTCGTGGCGATCTTGGTTTGTGAGATTCCCGAGTCATGTCCATCGACCCCTACTCCTCGCCGACTCCGTATGTGCAGCCGCCAAGCTTCTCGACCAGCGCCGCAATCTCACAAGGCGTGCTCGCGCAACTTGCCGGGACGAAAGGGTGGGTGCGGTTCATGTCGGTGCTGATGTTTGTGGGTGCTGGGTTCATGTTGCTGGTGGGCTTGATCATGCTGGTGGCGGGAGGGTCGATTGCCGCAAATGCTAAGGCTGGCGCATTACCTGCGGGAATGATGACCGGCTTCGCAATCGTCTATGCGCTGCTATCGTTGATCTACATTTACCCGGCGTTGAAGCTCTGGAAATACGCGAGTTACATCGGGGCGTTGTTGATTTCTGGGAGCATGATGGACTTGGAAAGCGCGCTTAACCAGCAGCGGTCGTTCTGGAAATTTCTCGGGATCATGGTCATCGCGCTGTTTGCGCTCTATTTCTTGGCGGTCATTGCGATGGTCGCACTCGGCGGCTTCGCGGCGATGATGGCACAGGGCCGCTGAGCGGAAATGAGCGCGATTTTTCCCTGCGTTTGGCCTTGCCATGCCGGTTGCGGTCACTAGTTTCGCGCTTCGTTTTTCTTTCTACTGACCGACGGTTGGCGCCCCGGTGTCTGTCAGTTTTAGCCTCCGGGGCAATTGCAGGAAGGAAACGTAACCAACACCACAACCCCAAACCAGATACCATTATGGCTTACGCATGTGCGGAACCCACCAACCAGGCACTTAACGACCTGATCGACTCCAAATTCCGCGAATTCCGCG
>JAYVEJ010000045.1:0-2497 GCA_043748885.1 Luteolibacter sp.
CAAACCTTCCAAGTGGGAGCGGCAAACGAAGCCCGCACCAGCCCTTTCTCTGCTCGCCGCGCCACCGGACTGGGGGTCGCTTGAAATCTATCAAAACACGATCACTCGCGAGGAATTCGAGCGGCTTCTCACCACAGTTTTCACCACTGGCGATGCATGGCGGAGCTGCATTGAAATCAGCGAAACCGAAGCCCGCATCAAGACCGACACCGCTCCTACCGACCCGCTCTTCCACCTCCGTTTCGCCCTAACTGGACAGCCCGCCACCTCCGCGCCGCGTCATTGGCGCACCGCTGCCGAACTGCCGCCATCAGCTCCCGCGCAACCGTTAGCGGGACTCAAAATCGCCATCGACCCCGGCCACATCGGTGGCGCGTGGGCGAAAATGGAGGAACGCTGGCTCGTCGTCGGCGAGGGCACGCCGGTTTGCGAGGGCGACATGACGCTGCGGGTCGCCCAGCTTTTGAAGCCCCAACTCGAAGCTCTCGGCGCGACCATTTCCCTCGTTCGGGAAAAAGCCGAACCCGTCACCCCGATCCGCCCCGAAGCCCTGCTAACCGTCGCCCGCGAAGCCAGCCACCCGGATGCTTCGTCCGCCGAAATCAAACGAACCGCCGAGCGCCTATTTTACCGTACCGCCGAGATCCGTGCCCGCGCCGACCTCGTCAACCAAGTCCTCAAGCCCGACCTCGTCCTCTGCCTCCATTTCAATGCCGAAGCTTGGGGCGATCTCCTTCACCCCATTCTCATTGACCGCAGCCACTTCCACCTCGTCCTCAACGGCGCTTACAACGACGACGAAGTCCTGCTCGCTGACCAACGTTTCGCCCTGCTCCAGAAGCTCCTCCAGCGCACCCATCGCGAGGAAGTCCTCGTCGGCAGCGCCGTCGCCCAAGTTTTTGCCGAAATCTCCGGTCTGCCCGCTTACGGCTATCCGCCAGAATCTCGCAACGCCCTCCCCGTCAGCGGCAAACCCTACCTCTGGGTCCGCAATCTCCTCGCCAACCGTCTCTACGACTGCCCCGTCATTTTCATAGAACCCTACGTCATGAATTCCACCATCGACTACGCCCGCATCCAAGCCGGCGACTTCGACGGGCTGCGGGAAATCGCGGGAAAAATGTACCCTTCCATTTTCCGCGAGTATGCCGACGGTCTGGCCGCTGGGCTGGCCAAATCCTACTCATCCCAGCGCAGCGCTGCAAAAATTGTCCCGCTACCCACCGATATCCGATAAAATCCGCAACCCACCAACGTCTTGTGAGACCGATGTTCCACCGCCTTCTTCTACTAGTCACCCTCGCTACTCCACTCGCCGCCCAAGACGGTGGCCAACTTTTCACCCTTTATTGTTCCGCCTGCCACGGTGCCGACGGCAAAGGGGCTACCGGCGGCACCTTCCCGCCGCTCGCGGAAAGCCCGTGGCTCGGCGGCGATCCCGACCGCTCCGTGAAAGTGGTCCTTCACGGCCTCCACGGTCCCGTAGATGTTTTGGGAAAAACCTACAACCTCGAAATGCCGCCCCAAGGGGCGATGCTGCCCGACGATCAAATCGCCGCCATCCTCACTTTTGTCCGCTCATCTTGGGGAAACAACGCCAGCCCCGTCCCCTCGGAGTCCGTCAAAACCATCCGCGCCGCCAGTATGCGCAAAACCATGTGGAACGCCCCGGAAATTCTCAAACTCCACCCGCTCCCGCTCGAAAAAACCGCCCTCACCAACTTGATTTCCCAAGTCTATGCCGGCAATTGGGGCAGTCTCCCGGATTTTTCCACCCTCAAAGCCGAGAACGTCGAGGAAGAACACGATGGCATCCTCAGCCTCACCGATTCCTCGCTCAAGGACTCCTTCGCCATGGTCTGGCAAGGCGATTTCGCAGCGCCAGCCGCTGGCGAATACAGCTTCCTCCTCGATGCCGATGACGCAGCCAAACTTTTCATCGACGGCAATTCCGTCGTCGAGGTCGGCGGTATCGGCCCCATGGACGGCAGCCGCGCTAAGCAGAAAAAGACCACGCTCACCCAGGGCAGCCACAAATTCCGCGTCGAGTATCTCGAAATTTCCGGCAACGAAGGCATCACCATCGGCTGGAAAGGCCCCGGCGATAAAAGCTGGAAATGGCTAACGGATACCACCGCCAAATCTCCCAAACTCCGCGAGCCCATCCCCATCGAGTCCGCCAACGGCCGCCCGGTCATTTACCGGAATTTCATCGCCGGCACCTCGCCCCGCGCCATCGGCGTCGGCTTCCCCGGCGGCCTCAATCTCGCCTACTCCGCCGACAACCTCGCCCCGGAACTCCTGTGGACCGGTGCCTTCATGGACGGAGCCGCCAAATGGCTCGAACGCGGCACCGACAACTCCCCGCCCGCCGGCGAAAACGTCGTCACGTTGAGCAAAGCCCGCAGCCTCCCGAAGGAAGCCCGCTTCCGTGGCTACAAGCTCGACGCCACCGGCAATCCCACCTTCGCCATCAAGATCGGCGAGCAAATGTTAC
>JAYVEJ010000046.1:0-2494 GCA_043748885.1 Luteolibacter sp.
CGGCAGCCTTTGAGATGACCACCTGCGGCGACTTGCATGTCTTTGGCCGCAGGAACTTGGTCGGGAGTGGTTAGGATTACTTCGAACTTTTTGCCGTAGGCGAGTTCCATCATCTGGCAGTCGAACTTGCGGGTACCGCGTGCCGAGTAACATTTTCGGATTGAGTCACCGATAGCTTTAGGTCCGCCGATATGAAGTTTCCAGCCACCGCGCGACCATAGTAGGAATTTAACGATGCGTTCGACGTAGTGCAGGGTTTCTATATCAGCGCTGGGGTTCACTAAAGTTTCAAAGCGCGAGACGAGGCCGCATTCTCGTTCCAGCCCGAGGACCAATGGCACGGCATTGCCGGAGTCACGGGCGCGTTGAAGGTAGTGGCGATTGAAGAGCACCGCCGGGAGAAAGCCGGGATCGAGTGGCGCGGCGATGGTAGGTTTGAGCGAAACGAATGACATTGTAAGTGAAGTTAGGCTGATTTTTTGCGATCAAAGTATTCTTCGATTTCCTCGAGCGTTTTGCCCTTGGTCTCGGGTAAGAAGAACGCGGCGGTGATGAAGTAAACCACCGTGCAGGCTCCCCAGAAGCCGAACATCGCGGAGTATCCATAGTTGCCGACGATCGGCAGGAAAAACGCGGCGATGCCGGTGGAGACTCCTTGATTGATGAGTAAAGCGACTCCCATCCCGACCGAGCGGATGCGGGTGGGCATCAGTTCCGATAGGGCGAGCCAGACACAAACTCCGGGACCGACCGAGAAGAAGGTGATGAAGACTGCGAGACAAATGGCGATTAAGATCCCGGTTTGTTTAGTGGGCACCGGACCGGCCTTGGCGCGAAGAATTTCTAGCGGCTTGCCAGCATTTTCCGTGTCAGCGGCAGGCAGTGAAATATTAAGAGTGCTCACCTTGGGATCGTTGCTGATACTCACGGCGATACCTTGTTTTTTGCCGTAGGCGTATAGGATCGATAGTTGCACGGGTTGTCCGTCTCCCACAATCTCTCCGAGATCGGTGGTGTTTAGATCAAGAGTTAGCTTATCAGCAACGATCATGGATTTCACCTTTTCTGCGACATCGACGCGTTTGGACTCGAAGGAATAGAAGATCACGGAACTGGCAAGAAGCGCGACGATCATCCCTGCGGTTCCCAGTTTGAGGAGGAACTTGCGGCCTTTTCGATCCACTAACATCACTGCGACGACGGTCATCACACAGTTAAGTATTTTAATCCATAGTCCACTTTGAGAGGCCGCCTCCGCCGCAAGTCCGGCTTGCTGGAGGATGGTCGTCATGAAACCGAGGATCGAGTTGATCCCGGTGGCTTGAGTGCAGCCCAGCACCACGCAGGCGATGAGGAATGGGACGACGTATTTCCGTTGGGTGAAAATTTCACCTAACGACTCAGCGAGTGTCACCTTGGGTTTCGCATGCTCATGGGCGAGTGAGGACTCTAACTCTGCGAGTTCGAAGTCTGTCTCCGCCACGGTGCGGGACCGCAGCATCGCCTCGCGGGCCTGTTGCTTGCGGCCCTTGCGGTAGAGCCAACGCGGCGACTCGGAGATGAAGAAGCCACCGACGAGGAAAAGGATTCCCGGATAGATCACGGATAGAAACATCCCGCGCCAGGCATGATTGGCGGCGGCGACGATGGCGTCTTCATTGCCATTCGCTAGGGTGATGGCGGCTTCTGCGTTCTTGGTATAATGATCACCAATGAATGCGGCGACCACGATGCCGAAGGTGAGCATGAATTGGAAAATGGAAGTGCCTCTGCCGCGAGCGTCCGCTTTTAAACATTCTGCTAAGTAGAGTGGCACCACCACCGCAATGACGCCGCCGCTCATGCCTTGGAGAATGCGGCCCAGCAATAATGGCACATAACTCTGCGACGTGAAAATGATGGCCACGCTAGCGACAAACATCACCCCGCTGATTAACATCATCAGCTTGCGTCCTAGCAGATCGGCGAAAAATCCGGCGATGACCGAGGCGAACATTGAGCCGCCGAGCACCGCTGCGACGATGACTGACTTGTTTTCCTCAGTCATGGAAATCGTCTTGCCGAGATAGCCAAGCGCGGGGTCGATGATTCCGATGTCGATTCCGTAAAGAAGGCCACCCAGGCCAGCCACGAGAAGTAATAAGCGATTGTAACCCGACTTGCTGGTTTCTGAAGTGGTTGTCATAGTGTTAGTTTAGTATCAGCGGTAGATGACGACGAGGAACATCACTGCTTCCCGTTTGCCTGAGTTGGCGATGGTGTGTGCCACATCGGCTCGATAAGTGGCGGAGTCTCCCTTGCCGAGCGCTTCATTAAAATTGCCGGATTGCAGGTTCACCCCACCCTCTTTGACCGTTAGGAATTCCCGGGTGCCATCGACATGGGCTTGGCTCACCAAGGCTCCATTCAGCGGCAGCCGGACTTCGTAAAACTCGATGTCCTTCTCCAGATTCAACGGTGAAAGCGTGCGAATCTGGCACTGCTTATCCGAGCG
>JAYVEJ010000047.1:0-2490 GCA_043748885.1 Luteolibacter sp.
CCACCGTTCCCACCGGCACTCCGGCCTGGAGTTTATGGTTAAATGGCAGCACGCGGGACATCGCTCTGCGCACCACCAAGGTGCCGTTTCAGCTTTCCACGAACTATTACACCCGCAAGCAGTCCGGGCAGATGTTAGTGGTGCCGACCGTCCTTGGCACCGGTTCTAACGCCTACTTCATGAGCGTCGAGGCTCCGCAAGGCGAGAGCATCGGTCTCGACTCGCGGATTCAATTCGTCACCGACATTGCCTTCCAATCCACGACCCCCAATGTCGCGGTGAGCGGCGCTCCCTACCGGGTTTACCGGACCAGCGTGCCCATCGACCAACTCGCGTGGGATGTGAGCACCACTGCCTCGGCGGGAAATCCGAATGTCTGCCTGCGCAAGAGCAACGTGCCTGCGGAGTGGGACAACGAGGCATTTTCCGAAGCTCCGGGCAGCACCACCGACAGCGTGACGCTGGTGCCTGACTATCTTACTAACGGCACTTGGTTCATCACCGTCTATGGCACGGGTAACTATACTTTTACTCTCAAGAGCGGTGATCCGGTCATCACTCCGATGAATTTCACGGATGTGAAAATCAACGACCAGACCACCCGCGCCGGTTGGCGTTACTACGCCCTAACGGACATCCCGTCCCAAGTCGGCTCGCTCGGTTGGGAGCTGCTGCTTGCCAACCAGGTTCCGGGCACCCAGATCGCCTTGCGCCGGAACAAGGTTCCTAGCCGCTGGCTCTACCGGGCCAATGGCAACATGAGCACGCCATCCGATGTGGGTAACACTTATATGGATTACTTTGGCAACGGCGGCTTCCTCCAGCGCCCCGGTCATCAGGCGGATGTTTGGTATGTCGGCATCTATACCCCGCTGCAACCGTTAGGGGCGTTCACCTTGGACGCGCACCCCATCGTGCCCGCCACTGTCGGATTCAATGGCAGCAATACCATCGTCAACACACTGGAGCCGGGTCGTTGGAAATTCCAGCGGATCGATGTTCCTGCCGGAGTGTTAGGCTGGGATTTGCGGGTGAAAAACATGACGGGCGGAACGCCTAACCTGATCGTCCGGCGGGATGTGCTGCCTGACAGCACCGGTGGCAATTGGGGCCAGCCACACACCAATCCGACCTGGCCCAGCGGCAACAGTTGGCGCGGCGGAGTGGACTGGACGGGACGCACCTATGATATCTATGTTCCACCCTATCCCCAGGTGGGTGATCGGTTAGTGATGGCGATGGCTCGCCCGTTAGAGCCGGGCACCTACTACGTCGGGGTTTACAATAGTCACGCCACCATTGCCGCAGACTATACCGTGGAAAGCCGCGGCATCGGCACCGGCCAGAGCATCACGGTGGCGAACTTCAGCCCCACGGCGGGCAGTATTACCCCCATCACGAACTTAGTCCCGCGGGAGGCGGCTTATTTCAAGGTGACGATCCCGGCCAACACGCCGAGCTGGGAGTTCACGCTGGCACCGAGCGCCGGAGACATGATGCTGGCGATGCGGCGGGGAGGAGTGCCTGATTTCCTTGCGGTGGAGGGCAACGCTTACGGCGATGCGGGCGTGCAATACAATTCCGGATCCGGTGGCAGCCGTGAGGTAAAGGTTCAGAAGTCGGGACCGGAACGTTATTTGGTGCTGCCGCCGAACGACGAGAATTTCATCGTGGCGGGTGACTATTATGTGGCGGTGGTTAGCGAAGGGGGGAGTCCGGCTAACAGCAGCACGATCGGCACCGGCACCAGCAGCGGAGTGCTCACCAGTCTTGGCACGTTAGCAACGGCGAACCTGGGTGCGGCATCGCTGGGTGGCATCACTCAGGCGGTCAGCTTGGTCGGGGCGCAGGTGAAATCCTATCAGTTCACCGTGCCGGCGGGTACCGTCGGCTTGGAACTGCGTTTGGATAACCGGGTGGGCAATCCGGTGATGAGCCTGATCAGCGGGACTCGCATCCCACAGCCCGGCATCACGTCTAACGGCTAAAGTTATTACGGCTACGATGCGGGTCAGTATGCCGTGACCGCAGGCAATGTGAGCCGTGTTTATGATGATAATTTAATCACCCTCGCGAATCCGCCGGCAGGCACCTACAGCCTGACGGTGCGGGCCGAAACGCTCGGCGGTATTTACCTAGATGCCACCGCCGATCTGGTGATCCGGCAGGTGGTCAACCCGCCGGTGCCACTGGGCTTTGATGCCGCCACCGCCACGGTGACCGGACAGCCTCCGATCACCTGGCGCTACTTCACGGTGACGGTACCGGCCGGAGTGTTAGGCTGGGATTTGCGGGTGAAAAATGTGGTGGGCGGCACGCCCAACTTGATCGTGCGGCGCGACATCCTGCCAGACAGCGTTAGCGGCAATTGGAGCCAACCGCACACCAATCCGACCTGGCCCAGCGGTAACAGTTGGCGCGGCGGACTGGACTGGACCGGGCGCACTTATGAAATTTATACACCACCCTATCCGCCGGTGGGTGAGCGCT
>JAYVEJ010000048.1:0-2489 GCA_043748885.1 Luteolibacter sp.
ATTGCTATCGGCAATATATTTCTCGCCGGGAAAAAGCGGCACGATCAGTTCATGGCCGTTCAGTTGTTCGGTGAGATAGCCGGTCAAGCCGTCGGGGTAGTTCCAGGTCCTGGTCTCGGCGGTTTTTTACACCGCCCGCTTCCCCAGACCCTCGACGGGGTCGCGTGCCTGCCCCAGACGCTCGAAAACGTGCTTGGCTCCCTGGCGTTCTGCCAGCAGTCGCTTGCCATCGTCCAGACCGCACCGGGACCGGAGTGGAATGCACACCTGGTCAAGTATCGGTGGCTGTTCCCGTTCGCCGACACGCTTGATTCCACACAGCGCGATGCTGCCGAAGTGAAGGTCAAGGGCGTCCGCCGCGACCTCAACCGCAAGGCCGAGCATGTGCTCTGCACCATGCAGAACCAGGCGCTGATTTTCTATCCCGCGGCTGGTGATCCACATCGCGGCTGGGGGGATTTCCACATCATCCTGTCCTGGTACCGCCTCCTCGACTCCACCATCCAGCGCGACTTCGGGCCTTACCACGTCCTCTTCCTGCCGCCAGATTAAACGGAGGGCAGCCCACCCCGCCGCCGTCCCATCCGGCGGCGGGGGCAAGGCGGGGTTGTAAGGTTATTCACTGTTACCTACTTCTTTCTCATGCGCAGTAAAAAGCTAATGAGAAAACCAAATCCCAGCGGAATTAAACTCAAAAGAGAAATGAGCACAGGAGGTTCGTGCGCGGTCCTACGCAGATAGTGCGCTATGATACCCTCGTTGAGAGCAAAGCAACATATGATTAAGATGAACCAAACGTACCATTTCATAGCATCAAAATCCCTGCGGATACCCTCCCGGAGGCATATGCTTGTATATATCCATACTTGTCCCACCTTGATATGACGGTTGAGCATATGGAAATGAAAGAAGAGGAATAAACGTCAATGGATTGTTGGGGGCTGACATTCCTGCGTCTTTCATAACACTAGTAAAATGCCTGCAATTGTTTCCAACTAAATTATATGATGAAGGATTCGCCCTCAGCGCTAATGCCGTCTCCCTCAAAACCTGATCTTGCTCCACCGTCGAAGTGATCTTCGTCGATCTCCAACCGGGCGGAGGCCCGTCCACTTCTGTAATAAAGACTTCGCCAGGTCCGTGAAGCAAATTAAGCCACCCGCCTGCGGGGCCAAATTCATACTGTGAGAACCCAGTCGAGCTACACTTGTCATTTGCGACAATATAAGTGTGCCCAATTCCTCCACTGACCCAGCGGTCTAGGCCAAGCGGATCGGTGAAATTCAATGGATCATTTCCGACGTAGCCGTAGAGGTTCAATCCCCCTCTTTCCCCGATCGGATCGGCAGATAGCCATCTTCCCGAATCCTGATCATACGCCCGGTAGAGAGTCAGGTGAAGGTTGCTGGCGGCGTGGTAGTAGTGGCCCGTGAAGCCGAAGTCGCAATCGAGGTTTCCAGATAGCTTGGTCCGCGCGCCGTAGGGATCGTAGTCGTACCGTGCCCGGACGGCAGCGGTGCTGTCGGTCATTTCGCGGATGCTGCCGAGGTGGTCGCGGGTGTAGTAGTAGTTTCCGGCATCGGTGCCGCCGATGCGCTTTTCACCTTGGCTGTAGTGTTGGCGCTGGACGGTGCTGCCGGTGGCGTCGCGCTGTTCGGCGATTTGGCTGCCGTTCCACACCCAGCGTTTGGTGAGGGTGCCGTTGAGTTTTTCGGCCACCCGGCGGGACAGGCCGTCATAGGTGAATTCGTAAACGTTCGCGCCTTGGGTGATCTTGACGAGGCGGTTCTCGGCATCCCACTGGAAGGTGCGCAGGCCGTCGCTAAGGGTGTTGCCATTGCCATCATAAGTGAAGGCGCGGGCGGCGCTGCCGGTGACGCTGACGCTCCACCTCTTGGCGGTGGTGTTGGGCGGAGTGGCGTAGTCGGTGGCTTCTACGGTGAGGGTGTTGGTGCCGGGAATGACGGTTGCCCATGCCTGATAGAGGTTCTCCGGTGGCGCGGTGGTGGTGGCGGGCTGGCCGTTGACTTTCACTTGAGCGGGTTCGTCGGTGCTTCCCGCGACGAGGAGTTTTCCACCGCCTGCCGTGCCGGTGATCTGGTTGGCGTTGTTGTGGCTGGCGGAGGTAACCAAGTTGCCCACCTGCTCGCTGGTGCGATTCCCGGAGGGATCGTACTGGTAGCTGTAACGCTGGGTAATGGAAGCGGGTGTTACCACAGGGGCCAGATTGGCGGATGTGAGCTGGTTGGCAAGATCGTAACCGAGGGTGAGCGCCGTCGCCGGATCGCTGCCGAACTGCCGCTGCCAGGTGGCGATGCTCCCGTCCGGGCTGTAGGTGTAGTCGAACCGGCTGATGGTGCTGCCTGCGGTGGCGCTCGTGAGGTGATTGATGGTCTTCAGACGGTTGTCCCCGGAAGCCGGAAAGTAGTCAAAGGAGGTTTTCTGCCCGTTGGGCAGATTGACATAATCCAGCCGGCCCGTCGCGCCGA
>JAYVEJ010000049.1:0-6621 GCA_043748885.1 Luteolibacter sp.
CGGACTCCAGACAAGGAGAACCCCGAAACCCCGAGTCTGCACGGGAGTCCATTTTCAAAGGTCAAAGGCAGCAGATGAGAGCAGCAGCAGGAATGGTGATGGTGGTCGCCGGGCGGGCAGTTTTCGTGATTGCCGCCATGCGAATCGTCCGGTGCGCACGCCGCGTGAGGATCATCTTGGCAGCACTCTTCGGCAGGGTGAGAGCAACTGGCGAGACGAATCACATCGGCTCCTAGGCCGCGGGCGTTTAACCCAGCCATCGTGCAAAGAACCATCAACCATGTGAGCAGAAATCTCATCAAACGCGCGGACATTGGATACGGCACTTTCCGAACGCAAGGATAAATCTGCTGTGATGCAGCCGCGATTTGATGGGGAAACTTGCATTCCATGCGTCGCCAGATAGCATCCGCGCATTGTGATTTACCCCGTGCGGTTGCATCTTCGCAAGACTGGTCCGCTGCTCATCGCCGCTGGGTTGTTAGTCTCCTGCGACACTCCGCAGAAGCACGCACTGCGGGAGCTGACCCAGGCCGGGATCGAACCGTCTGGCAACGCGCTGCTGCAAGCCGCCGCCGCCCAAGATTCCCAACAAGTGGGCTGGCTGCTAGATGTCGGAGTTTTCACCGAGCAACGAGATGCCCTGGGCCGGACGCCAGTGCGAGTCGCCATCGACAACCGCGACCTCGCCTCCGTTTTTAAACTGCTAGACGCCAAAGCCGACGTGAATGCCACCACGGCGGATCACGTCAGCGTCCTCGGGGTGGCCGTGGCCTGCGGGGAAACTGCGATCACGGCTAAACTTCTAACCGCCGGAGCCCGCCCCGACGGCTTGGTGCCGGACGGGGAAAAAATCCTGCCACGGGCGGCTGACCTTCGGGCAGGCGATGTGGAAATCCGGTGCCGACCCTCACCTCAAGGATCGCTCGGGAAACGCGCTGCTGTCGGCGGCGATGGAGTCCGGCCAACGCGAACTCGCGGACACGCTGATCCCGGTGCCACCAATCTCGCTGGAGAGACGACGCTGCCTATCGCTTTCCGCCACGGTTGGCTGGATACTGTGCCGATGCTCGCGGCCGCCGGAGCCAATCCTAACACCCCGTTCAATCTCCCAGTTTCTCCCGCTTTCCTCAAAAATGTCCGGCCCGGCGTCATGCGCTGGGTGCTCAAGAATGATCGCAACGTCACGCCGCTGTTGATGGCCGCCGATTCTAGCGTCATCTCCACCGCGCACGACTTGACCCGGGCCGGTGACCGGGTGAACATCATTCCGTGGCCGCAGAGTGTAAGTGGCTGGCGCGAGACGCGCCAGCCACCACGGGGCTAGTCTGACTCCCACCTCTGCTACCACCCGAGCAGGCGGGTTACTGCCGTTCGCAGCGCGGTCTCCAGCACGGCAGCCTCGCCGTGGCTGAGCGGGATTGTTAGCTTGCGCACAGATTTATCCGTGGAGTCTTGGCGCGAGATGGTGAGCAGATAGGGCGCACGGTCGGGGTCATCTTGGTGGGTCAGCTCGCAGGCGCTGTTCGCTTTTTCCGACTGATGGAAGAGCTTGGCTTGAGGCACCCGGCCTTGCAGCGCGGCGAGCACCATGCCGAGGTCAGGCAGCCCCCATTTCATGGTGATTTTATTTTCCCAGTCGAACTGCTTTTCACCGGACTGGTTCGCCGCATCGACAAACAGGCAGGCTTTCGAGAGGTTGAGGCCGAAGCGCACCACCCCGCCGGTGCCGCGGGAGTTTGCTTTGTAAATCGCGTATTCAGTGGAGCGTTCGTTGAGAGTGGCGGAATCGAGGACGGTGTCATTCATGGGTTCAGTGGGTTGATTTCGCATGGAACATCCATCACTCGGACGGGGCATGGCAAGAGAAAAGTGTTCATGCGAACAAATTCGCATGAACATAGGTGCTGCATGGTGAAATGAATCTTGGCCAGCCTCGCTCCGGCGGGCAGGCTCTGCCGCAATGAACGCGCGTGTGCTGATTGATGGACCTTCGGAGCTCGTCTTCGACTATGCCATTCCGGCGGGACTCGACGTGCGGCCCGGCTGCCGCGTGCGGATCCCGCTGCGGCGGAAATCGGCGACCGGCACCGTGCTCTCGACCGGCGAGGCGGAGCAGGCAGACTTCGCCCTCCGCGAGCTGGAATCTTTGATCGATCCCGAGCCGTTGATCACGCCCGTCTTGCTGCGCACCGCCGACTGGATCGCTCACTACTATGGCTCCAGTATCGAGTCCGTCATCCGCTCGGTGCTGCCCGAGGGCGTGCGCTCCGAGGAGAACTCCGCGAAAACCCGCCGCGTCGCCGTGCTGGATGCTGCGCCCGATCCCAGCGTGTTAGGGAAATTGGAAAAACGCGCGCCCCGCCAGTTTGCGATCCTCGCGCTGCTCGCCCATGCCCCGGAACTGCGCCTGCCCGTCGCCGATCTGGGCGACGGCAATGCCGCCGCGCTCAAGTCCATGGAAAAAGCTGGCTTCCTCCGCCTCGAAGCCGAGGAAGTCCGCCGCGATCCCGATGCTGATAACGTCGAAGAGATCCTCGAATCCAAGCCACTCGATCTTAACCCCGGCCAAGCCGCCGCGCTCGATGTCGTTCTAGCAGCCGTCGCCGATCCTGAAAAATCGAAGCCGATCCTGCTGCTAGGCGTCACCGGCTCGGGAAAAACCGAAGTCTATCTGCAAGCCGCGCAACGCGCCCTCGATCTCGGCAAAACCGTTCTTGTCCTAGTCCCGGAAATTTCTCTAACCCCCCAGACTGTCCGCCGCTTCAAATCCCGCTTCGCCGCGATGCAGGACCAAGTGGCGGTGCTGCATTCTAACCTCTCCCAAGGCGAGCGTTTCGACGAGTGGCACCGCATCCGCAAGGGCATCGCCCGGATCGTCATCGGCGCACGTTCGGCCGTGTTCGCGCCGCTGCCGGACCTCGGGCTGATCCTCGTGGATGAGGAACACGAGAACACCTACAAGCAGGAAAACGTCCCGCGCTACCATGGCCGCGATGTGGCCGTGCTGCGTGCCGCCTTCGAGCCGTGTGCCATTGTGTTAGGTTCCGCCACGCCGTCGCTGGAGTCGTGGAATAACACTCTAATGGGCAAGTACGATCTCCTCCGTCTCAATGAACGCGCCGACGGAGCCTCCATGCCGCTCGTCCGCGTGGTGGACATGCGCATCGAGCAAACCAAACACAAAGGTGCTCCCGCGATTTTATCCGACAAACTCCGCACCGCCCTCGAGCAGCGGCTGGAGAAAGGCGAGCAATCCATCCTCTTCCTCAATCGCCGCGGCTTCGCCCGGTCTCTCCAATGCACCGCATGCGGCCACGTTTGCCAATGCCCGCATTGCGCTGTCGCGCTCACTTATCACCGGACCGATGAGCGGCTCGTCTGCCACGTTTGCGGCTACCAATCTATCGTCCCGAGGAAATGCCCCGAATGCCGCGATCCGAACATTTTACTCCAAGGCTACGGCACTCAGAAGGTCGAGGAAGTGATGGCTAAGGTTTTCCCGAAAGCGAAATTCGCCCGCATCGACGCCGATGCCATGCGCCGGAAAAATGCCCTGCGCGACACTCTATCAGCGTTCAAGGCGCACAAGATCGACATCCTGATAGGCACCCAGATGATTGCCAAGGGACTGCATTTTCCCAACGTCACGCTTGTCGGCATTCTCAATGCCGACCTCGGCCTGCATGTCCCGGACTTCCGCGCCGGCGAGCGCACGTTCCAGCTCATCACCCAAGTCGCCGGCCGCGCCGGGCGGGGCGATCTGGAGGGCGAGGTCATCGTCCAAACTTTCACCCCGCACTCGCCGTCCATTCAGTTTGCCCGCAAGCATGACTTCGATGGATTTTCCGAGCAGGAAATGGAATTCCGCCGCGAGTATTCCTTCCCGCCTTACGCGCACTGCGCCGTGCTCACCTCCCGCTCGACTCACGAGCGGCGCGCCGAGTTCACCCTCCAGACCCTCCACCTCCGGCTTGCGGAAAATCTTCCTAACGGCATCACCCTCGGCGAAGTGCTGCCCTCTCCGCTGATCCGCTCGCACGGGCAATTCCGGTTCCAAATCACGCTGCGCTCCCACCGTGCCCGTCCGCTCACCAACCACGTCCAACAGATTCTAGCGAAAACTCCACTGCCCGAGGACGTCACCGTGATCTTCGACATGGACGCCCTGAATTTTTCGTGAGAACGGTGGCCACCCGTCAGACCGTGTGAATTCAAACTCAGACCAGTGCCATACCCAAGCTTGTACTCGATCACCGGAACCCGAATGGAGCTAACTTAACGGGCTTGGGTCGATTTCTCATACTATGGAAATCACTGGCAGTGAGGTGGCGTGGAGTCGGACTCGTCCACTCCAACCTCGGACTGGCGTGTTGGAGCGGATGCCCACAAGCGGCTTGCGATTGTTACCCTGTCGTTACGCTGAAGTCCCGTTTTTGGGTTTGACGTGGAAATTTTTTTAATTAAGGATCACAAAGTAATCGCAAAAAACACCCGATTATAAAAAATACCTGTCCCTAACACCCCATGAAACCAAACTCCATCCGCAACGCCATGTCCTTTAAAGGCATGGCACTCACCGTGGCCGTCGTCTCCAGCCTCGGCTTCAGCCCGGCGAAGGCCAGTTCCACCGACATCGACGGCGACGGCATCGCCAATCTCGTCGATCCCGACGTGGACGGTGACGGCATCCTTAATGGCAAAGATCGCAATGTGGACGGCGGCATTTGCCTCAAGGGACCGTTCAAGGGCAAGTTCGTCGGCGACCATTTGGCGAACGATGATCCTAGCGAGAAAGACATTGATGGCGACGGTTTGAAGGACACTTCTGATTCCGAACTCGACATCGACGGCGACGGCAAAAAAGACGATTCCGCGAAGGAACTCGACATCGACGGCGATGGTCGCATGGACGATTCCGATACCGAAGTTGACATTGACGGCGACGGCAAACGCGATGATGCCGACAATGAGTTAGACATCGACGGCGACGGCAAACTCGATGATTCCGCCGAAGAAACAGACATCGACGGCGACGGCAAACTGGACGATTCCGCTGAGGAAACAGACATCGACGGTGACGGACAGGATGACGACACCGATGACGACATGGATGGCGATGGTCACCGGGGTGGCGACGACCACGACAAGGACGGCGACGGCCTTGACGACGAGACCGATGATGGCGACCACGGCGGCGGCCATGACGATGGCGACATCGAAATTTCTGACTAACTGAAGCCTATCAATTCGAACTCTGAAATTTTAAAAATGATTCACGTCCGGGGTTCTTGCGATGCAGGAGCCCCGACTTTTTCCATAGTGATCACTTGATGAAAACCTCGCTGCGTCATCCTTGGTTGATGTTGTCGCTCGGATTGCTCCTTGGCGGGGGAGTGGTGCAAACTGGCTGGGTTTTGCGCAGTGGCGGGAAACCCGATCTAGCAGACGCCCGAGCAATCCCCAGCGACAACGGTGGTCGCTCCGTCAAGTCCCGGCGCTCGTCAGCGGCCGCGGCCAGCCATCCGCAGGGCGACGGGACGGTTGAGGAAAGGGCGCGCGCGCTTGCCGCGAAAGATCCCCGGGAGGCGTGGCGGCAGTCGTTGGCCATCCCAAATTTCGCGGAGCGCACGGCGTTTCTTAGTGGTTTGATGCGGGAATGGGCCAAACAGGATCCTGCCGCCGCGCTCGAAATGGCGGGCACCTTGGCAGCCGGATCGCTCAAGCAAGCGGCCTTCGACGCCGCCTGCGCCGGCTGGGCGTCGGCACACCCGGAAGCCGCCGCCATGTGGGCGACCCGCCATCTAACGGGGCCGCTGGCCGGAGAAGCGTTTGGCTCGCTTGCCAAGGAATGGGCGGCGAACGACCCCGCCTCCGCTGCCGTTTGGGCCGCATCGTTGCCTAACGGAGTGCTCGCCGAAACTGCGACCAGCGAGGTCATCAGCGCGTGGGCCGAGCGGGATCCACAAGCTGCAATCACTTGGATCGATTCCTTTGCCGACGCCGAAAAGCGGACTGCGGCCTTAGGCACCTTGGTCACGGAATGGAGCGCGCAATCCCCCGAGGATGCCGCCCGCTGGGTGGACTCGCGGTTAGGAAAGCCGGAAGCCGCAGACCTTGCAGAAGCCCTCGTCGGAGCGTGGGGTGCCCAAGATCCGCAAGCCGCATCCGCATGGGTGATGACTCTCCACGGCGACCTTCAAAGCAGCTCCGCCGCCACCTTGTTGTCGCTCTGGGCGAGCAGTGACCCGCAAGTCGCGGCCAACTGGGCAGCCCAATTTCCCCAAGGCGAGACCCGCACCGAAGCGATCCCGGCGATCGCCGCAACTTGGGCCGGTTCCGAGCCGGAAAAAGCCATCGCTTGGACCCTGAGCCTGCCCGATTCCCCCGAGCAGCGCGACGCGCTCGACGACTCCGTTAGAACATGGACCACCCTCGCCCCCGCCGCTCTGGGAAAATGGGTGGAACAACAACCGTCTAACGAAGCCACCGATCACCTGCGCACCACTGCCGCCGGGGCGTTGGTCGAAACCCACCCCGAGGATGCCCTCGCGATGGCTTCAAAAATTTCCGATCTGAGGCAACGGGACGACGCGTTCGCCCATTTGCTAAGACGCTGGG
>JAYVEJ010000050.1:0-6617 GCA_043748885.1 Luteolibacter sp.
GACTCGCCGACGCTGACCGCATGGAAATGCACCGCGGCGCACGGTTCGTATTCCAGCGGTGAGGTGTAAAGCGCGGCGCGTTCGGCCAAGCATGTGCCGAAGCCGCCGCGCCGCAGCATTTTCAAAACCCACCCGGGAAACGCCGCGATGAACAACAGCGGCAGCAGCAACCGGTAGATCGCAAGGGCGGTGGAAAATCGCATCGCGGGGGAGGCTAGGTTGCTTGAGTGGGCAGGTAAAGACCCATGGAGTGCGGTGGCAGAGCGCAGCGCCCACACCGCTTTGGATTCTTCGTGGTCGGGCTGATGAAACATCCAAAGCGGGGTGACGCTGTCGCTTCCCCCTGCAGTCCATGGGACGGATTAATGCCGGTCCGAGGTCTCCTCGGTGACGAGCAAGGCCGGCTGCGCGGACGCGCCATTGCCCAGTCCTGGGATCACCCGGCGGACGAGCTTGGCGAGTCCGGATTCCGAGGCATCCACTTCTGCCTCACCTTGGCGGAGGGCTTTTTCCCAAGCGGAGGCGAATCCGGGCGCTTGCTCGCGCATCGTGCGGATGGCGATTTCCTGGATTTGTAAAAGCCGTTGCTCGGCGCGGCCGGGCTTCTGTTGGAGCGCGGCGTTGTTGACCCGCAGGGTTTCGTTTTGTTTGCGCAGCGACTCCAGCTCGACTTGCAGCGACTCGTTGCCACTTGCGTTGATTTTGAGCTGGGTGTTGAGGTGGCTCTGGAGATTTTTCATTTCACCTTCCACTCGCTTGAGTTCGCGGGCGACGTTGCGGCGGGCGGTGAAGCCGGATTTCCAGATGAAGGCGGTAATGAGCAGGCCGAGCAGGAGACCCCAAGTGAATGGGTGTTGAATGACTTGGTAGATGGTGTCCATGGGGTGGTAAATGTGATGAATGAATCAGGGGTTAGAAGCGGGTGCCTCGGCGGGATTTACGCCGGGAGCTGGAGTTTCGCCAGTGTGAAGCGCGGCTTGGATGTCGGCAGTTAGATCGGTGGCGTTTTTACTGAAGAGGACGAATGGCACCCCGGTGTTGGTGTTTCCCGAGTTGTCGAAAACCGTCTCGAAGCCGCGCTTTGTGGAAATGTCCCGAGCCGCTTCCATGATCCGGTCGAGCGTGGCCCGCATCCCGGTGACGAGCTTGCGGTTGATCGCTTTTTCCTGCTCCGCCTTGAAGCTCTCGAAATCTTGCTGGAGCGTCTGAGCCTCCTGGCGCTTGATTTCGTAAGTCCGGGAAAGCCCGCGACGCGTCACTTCGTCGAGCGGGTTTACCTTGTCCGCGAGCTGGGCTTGCAGTGCTTGGAGCTCGCCGACGGCTTTGCGAAATTGATCGGCGCGCTGGTCTTTCAGGATGACGTCGCGCTCTTTTTTGAGCTGTTGCTGGAAGGCAGCGGTCGAGGGCAATGCGTTGTAGATATCCTTCACCCGGACGAGGGCAAATCGCGGGGCCGCACTCGTCGTTAGGGCGGTGGCCAGCAGGGTCAGCGCGATGGCTTGGAGGGAATTCATGCTCGTGGGCAGGATGAAAGAGCACGACCGGAGGATCGTCAAGGTTCGCCAATGTCTTCGTTCCAAAGTTCCGGCTTGGCCGCGATGAAGTGCGTCATCAGCTCGATGCACTGCGGCTCATTGAGCACTTCTAACACGACGCCGCGGGCGCTGAGGTGCGCTTCATCTCCCAGAAATGTTTGGTTTTCCCCGATGACCACCTTGGGAATCCCGTAGAGCAGGATGGCCCCGCTGCACATCGGGCAGGGCGAGAGGGTGGTGTAAATGACGCACTCGCGGTAAACCGCCGCGCTCTGCCGACCGGCGTTTTCCAAGGCATCCATTTCCCCGTGGAGGGTGGTGCTGCCATTCTGCACCCGCCGATTGTGGCCGCGGCCGATGATTTTTCCGGCGTGAACGAGCACGCTGCCGATGGGGATACCACCCTCAGCAAGTCCTTGCTGGGCCTCATCAAGTGCCGCTTGCATGAATAAATCCATGCGCGTAAATAGGCAGATCGCTGGCCGATACGCAAAATAATCGTGCGGATCACCTCGGAAAGTGCCTAGATTTTTTCCCCACCTCTTAATCAAAGATCATGCCCAAAGTTCGCCTTGCTGGAACCGTTCGCGGTGAAAGAGACCCCAACCGTGAAGTCCGCGCCCGCCTTCTCTACAGCCTCTTCAGCAAGGGCTGGGACATCTACAATTCTAACGGCGACCAACGGATTTCCCTGTCGAACATCGAGCGCAAGATCATCGAGTCCGACGCCTTTGTTTTCACTCCCGGTGCGACGCTGGAGGATTTGTTCAAGGCCGTTTCCGTCTTCGTCGGCTATCAGACGCTGGATGTGAATCTCTCCGGCAAACCCACGGTGTTGCTCAATTCCGACGGCTCGTGGAACCGCCTTTTTGCCCTGCTTACCCACTTGAATGGCCTCGGCACGGTGAAGCAAGACCACCGGGACTATCTGCTGCTCGCCGAGTCGCCCGAGGAGGTTCTGGAAATTTTAGAAACCACCCGCCGCGACGGAATCCCGAGCGTGGGTCGGGAAAAAATCGGCACCAGCACCGTGGGTTCGTTCGACACGCCACTACCCGCCAGCCACGAGGGCAGCGTCTGCGTTTTCTGCTCGGCCTCTATCGAGGATCCGGCCTATCTGAGCGACGGTTATGAGTTCGGCAAACAGCTCGCGGAAAACAATCTCGGCTGCGTTTCCGGGGCCGGCAGTTCCGGCATCATGGGCGAAGTCGTCCGCGGCTCGGTGGATGCCGGCGGCTGGACCGGCGGCTCTAACGTCCCGCACATCATCGAACTCGAAGGTCTCCCCGTCGGCCTCTCGAGCTTCTGGCTCAAGCCGGACATCTACACTCGCATGGAAATCATGATCCAGCATTCTGATGCTTTCGTCATCTTCCCCGGCGGCTCGGGGACGGTGCAGGAAATGCTCGCGCTGATGATTTTCAAACACCAAGGCCACCCGTCGATGACCGGCAAACCCGTGATTATCTTCAATCGCAAGGACGCGAGCGGTCGCCATTTCTGGACCCCGCTCATCGAGATGCTCGGCACTTGGTGCTACGACGGCGAGTTCGTGGTGGTGGATGAACTCAGCGAATTAATCCCCACCGTCCAGAAACTCGTCGTCCCGCCGAGGATCGCGGTGGCGTAGATGCAAAAATCAAGGAGTGACGGACTCCGATCCGCCATGCCGATGAGCCGCCAATGATGAGAGGAAACCGCCCTGCATTGTCCTCCCATCGGCATGGCGATTCGGAGATCGCCACTCCTTGGAATCGGCAGGCGACCATGAGCGCCCACCTCCCCTGCCGTTACTCCTGAAAACCAAGTCGCGCGGCTTGCAAGCGTGGCCAATGATTCGTTAGCTAGCGCATCGTGAACGTCGGAATCCTCGTCAACCCCCACAAGCCCGGCTCGCTTCCCACCCTTCACGCCCTCCGTGCCGCGCTGAAATCCCATGGCTGCACCACCGTGCTCGACGAGGACACCGCCCTCCACGCCGGTGAATGCGGCGGTATCCCGGCTGCTGAGTTTTCCCAACATGTGGACCTCGCCGCAGTGCTCGGCGGCGATGGCACGATGCTTCACGCCCTTTCGAAGCTCGGGAGTTTCGAGAAACCCGTCGCCGGAATTAACATCGGCACCCTCGGGTTTCTCACCAGTTGCACGGATGTCGAACTCGACGTTTTCGCCGCCGCCATCGCGGAAGGGCGCTTCACCACCAGCATCCGCACCTTGTTAGAAGCGACCGTTTACCGCCTCGGGAAACCGCCGGAATCCTTCATCGCCCTCAACGAAGTCACCCTCGCCCGTGGCGATACCGGCCGCCTCATTTCCTTACGAGTGCTCGTCAATGGCGATCTCCTCAACGACTACCGGGCCGACGGCTTGATCGTCGCCACGCCCACCGGCTCCACCGCCTATTCTCTATCCGCCGGTGGCCCACTCATCGCGCCGAGTGCGGCGGTGTTTGTGATCACCCCCATTTGTCCGCACAGCCTCAGCCAGCGTTCGCTCATTCTATCAGACGAGTCCACCGTGGAAATTTCCTCCGAGGCGCGCGATAGCGGCCCGATGATCTTCACCGTCGATGGCCGCGACAACACCCACATCGAGCCGGGCGATTGGGTGGAAGTGAAAAAAGCCACAAGTTCCTTTCACCTCCTCCGACTCGAAGGCCGCTCGTTCTACGGCGCACTGCGCCAGAAACTCCACTGGCAGGGAGTCTAACCGAGCGCAATCGCCAGCCCCGCGATCAGCCTCTCCCGCAACGGCACCGCCATTTCCGCTAGCCGCCGCTGCTCCATTTCATAAACCCGCCGGCCCTCCGCTGTCTCGATGCGCACCGGCGCACGGCCCCAGGCAGTTAGGTCGTAAGGACTCGCCCGCATGTCCAAGTCTCGCAGCTCCGTCGCCAGCTCGAAGCAGTCCAGTAACAACTCCGCGCCGATCCACGGCATCGACTTCGCCGCCCATTTATAAAGGTCCATGTTTGCATGCACGCAGCCCGGCTGCTCCAGCGCGAGTCGACTTTCTAACGACGGTTGCAGGCGGTTCAGCGGCCGCGCCTCACTCGCAAAAAACCGGAACGCATCATGGTGCGAGCAACAAATCGCCCGCGACTCCACCAGCGCATCGATTTCCGCCTGCGGCAGCCGCAGAGGAGTCGTCTTCTCATGCCGCACCTCCTTGCCTCGATAAACCATCGCCCACTCGTGCAAGCCATGGCAGGCGAAGTTCGGTGCCCGCTCCCGCGTCGCCACTAACAACTCGCGGATCCACCCCAAGCGCTCCCGATCCTTCGGCGAGATCCGACCCGCGTCCGCAAACCAATACCCGCCCGCCGCTGAGTGATATTTCTCCGAAACCGTCGGCGGCAGGGCAGGGGACTCCCACTCACACGCCACCCCACACCCCGGCTGCCAACGCTCCAGCAGCACTAACGGATACGGGTAATATTGAAACAAAAAATCCTCCACCGGGTGCGGCGTCCCGCCATCCCGCCGCTTTCTAACTGGCAGCGTGTGCCGCTCCGCCCGTGCCCGGTGCGCAGCCGCGCGAGCCTGCCAATCGGCAGCCGAAAGCAAAGTCGTCGGTAGGCATAAATTCATCGCGCCGCGAGCCAACCATGAACTCGCTACAAAGGCAAAATTTCCCTTGCAAGCCAAGCCGGTCGCCCCTAACTATCCCGCCCCGCGCCGAAAGGCGCATGGTTCAAATCGCGGGATGGAGCAGCCAGGTAGCTCGTCAGGCTCATAACCTGAAGGTCGTAGGTTCAAATCCTACTCCCGCAACCAATGAAAGCCGTTTAGCTCGCCTGAGCTAAACGGCTTTCGCCTTTCTGAGGCTATCCTTGCGAGCGCCGGTGAATCAAACAAACGAGTGCTAATACCCCCAACTCTCATGCCGCACTGGCAGCCGGTTGAGCAGTTGGCGGCAGGACTGCCACTTGGGCAGGTAGTGATCCATGAGAGAGATGAAGCGGGCGTTGTGGGTCGGCTCTAGCAGGTGGATCAACTCGTGGACGACGATGTATTCCAAGCATTCCCTTGGCTTCTTCGCCAGCTCGGTGTTGAGGCGGATGCTTGAGGATTCGGGGCTGCAACTGCCCCACTGGGTCTTCATCCGCTGGACGTGGAACCGCTCGGCTTTCACGCCGATCAACCGTTCCCATCTTTCGATCAGGGGCGGCCCCTCGGCTTTCAACTGCTTCCGATACCATTCTTCCAGCACGGCCCGCTTCTTTTCCTCGCTCGCGCCGGGGCGGAGTTGGAGGACGAGGGTGTTGTGTTTCAGGTGAATCTGGGGCACGGCGTCCAGCTCGGTCAGCTTGAGGAGGTATCGCTTGCCCCATAGGTAGTGGCTCTCACGGTTCAGATACTCGCGGGGGCTTTCGCGTTCCTGATTCTGAAGCTTGTGCTGTTGCTGGCGGATCCACGACAGCTTAGAAATCGCGAAAATCCGCAACATCTCCAAGCTCATGCGCGAGGGCGCGGCGATGCTGATGCGTCCAGTCGGGGGATGCACGCTGAGATGGACGTTTTTGATATCCTTGCGGGCCACGCTCACTACCAGATCACCTAACTGAATCTGTTCGCTCATCAATATTCTTTCTGTTCAAAAATGATGAGGAACAGTTGCTCCACGAGATCATTGTCGAAAACCACCCTGTAAATGATCCCTTTGATCGCCCGCTCTTTGGCTTGCACCCCGCGCCACCCGTTCGACTTGCCGAATTGTACGGCGGAATCGACTTGTAAAGTGAGATGCAAGGGTGAACCGGGAATGCCGCCCGGGAGGTTGGGATGCTCTTCTGCCACGGAACTTTGAAGGCCGCTTGCCAGCTCCGTTTCGAGTTTGTTGAAAAGCGCACGCTTGCCGGGAGTGTTTAGGGCCTGCGGCGTGTTGTTGCACATGCCTTCAAATACCTGTCTGGAAATGTCGGCCATCCGTTTCAGGAACGTTTGGTAGTCGATCCGCTTCGCTCGCAGGTCGTCGAGGATCTCCTTCAGCAGCGCCGACATCTTGTCATAGAACGCCGGGTCTTTGAGGTGCTCCTTGATGATCTTGCTGCGGACATTGTTAGCGATGGTTTCCGCCACC
>JAYVEJ010000051.1:0-6604 GCA_043748885.1 Luteolibacter sp.
TGGAGGGGGAACCTACAACATCCGCCGACGGGTCTTCGGGGGGAAGTGAGTCTTTATCCGCAGCACCCTTTGGGGGGGAGTGGGTGCTTGCGGCGACACCCAAGAGATATCCCATTTTCGGCCATCCGCCATGCCGTGATCGCGTATGGCGGATGAATTCCGAGAATAACTGAGTGACGATTCTGACTCAATTTTCATGATCAAAGCGGCAGAACCGATTGCGGGGTTGAAGAACGCGACCGTTCCCCCATTCTCGCGAGATGCGCGAGGAAACCCGGCGGTCGATCGAGGCCGATCATGCCCATTGCTGGCACCCATTCACCCGCCAGGCCGAATGGTGCGCTCGCGGCCACGAGCCGCTGGTGCTGGTCCGTGGCGAAGGCTCGTGGCTGTGGGATTCCGAGGGCCGACGCTACCTTGACGGAAATTCGTCGATCTGGACTAACATCCACGGCCACGCTCATTCGTCTATCAACGCGGCGATCACCGAGCAGCTCGGAAAAGTCGCGCACACTTCGTTTCTCGGCTTCACCCACCCGCTCGCCGCCGAGTTGGCGCGGCGGCTTTGTGGGTTTTTCCCTGAAAAAACTTTGGAACGCGTGTTTTTCTCCGACGACGGCTCGACCGCCATCGAGTGCGCTTTGAAAATGGCCGTGCAATACCGCCAGCAAACCGGCGAGCCGCAGCGCAACGGCTTCGCCGCATTCTCTAACGGCTACCATGGCGACACCCTAGGCGCGGCCTCGCTCGGCGGCGTCGGACGGTTTTTCGAGCGCTTCCGGGGGATGGGATTTCCCGTCCGGCATGTTAGTTCGCTGGAAGAGCTGCGCTTGGTAAACCCGAATAATCTCGCCGCAGTCGTCATCGAGCCGTTGATCCAGGGCGTGAACGAGATGCGCCCGTGGCCCGCCGGGATGTTAGGCGAGCTGCGAAAATGGTGCGATGAGCATGGCGTCCACCTGATTCTCGATGAAGTCATGACCGGCTTTGGCCGCACGGGGACGATGTTTGCCTGCCAGCGCGAAAGCGTGATCCCGGATTTCCTCTGCCTCGCGAAAGGTCTAACCGGCGGCTACCTGCCACTCGCCGCCACCCTCACCACTGGCAGAATCTACGACGCGTTCCTCGGTGCGGCGGACCGGGCGTTCTACTACGGCCACAGTTACACGGCGAACCCGTTAGGGTGTGCCGCCGCACTCGCCAGCCTCGATGTTTTTGAAATGGAGAGAACACTGGATCACCTGCCGGAGAAAATCACGCGCCTCGCCGCCAGCCTGGCCTCCCTTAAATCTCCGCTCATCCACGAAATTCGCCAGTGCGGCTTCATCGCTGGCATCGAACTCCGCCGACCCGACGGCGAAAAATTCCCGCCGGGCGAGCGCATTGGCGAAGCCATCTGCCTCGCCGCCCGCGCTCATGGCCTGCTCACCCGACCGATCATCGACACGGTCGTTCTCATGCTACCGCTTTCTAGCAGCCTCGGTGAAATCGACCACGCGGTCCGTGCGCTGGAGGCGGCGTTGTCTTGATGGACCGCGAGATTTATCTCGCGGTCCGTTCAGCGCCTCACCACCCCACGCACGCGGATGTCATTTCCGAACTGTTGGAAATCGATCTCATCCAACTTCAGTGAGTCATGCAAACCCGCGCCAGCTAGGCCGGGCGAGGGGCCGCCGCACAAGATCGGCGCGTAATAGACGATGACTTCATCGACCAAGCCCGCTTCAAACAACGCGGCGGAAAACACCCCACCGGCCTCGACCATCACCGTTAGAACGCATTGCTCGCGGGCGAGGTTACGCAGGATTTCCGCAAGGTCGCCGCGCGGGCGGATCAGGGTGCGCTCCATGGATTCATCGAGCGACAAGGTTTCCGGGCGGTCGGAAACGACGACGCGCCACGGCTGCTTACGGCCGACTAACAACTCAGGCACGCGGATGGTCAGCACGGGCTGGTCCCGCCGCACGGTCTCGCCGCTGGTGAGGATAGCATCGACGGTGGCGCGGAGTTTTTGGACATCGGCGCGGGCGGCTTCGCCTGTTAGCCATTGGCCTTCGCCCGGTGGGCGGGTGATCCGACCGTCCAGGCTCATCGCGGATTTCCAGATGACCCACGGCAATCCGGTGGCACGGACTTTGAAAAACGGCCGCAGGATTTTCTCCGCCTCATCTGAACAAACGCCTGCTAGAACTTCGATGCCCGCAGCTTTCAACACCGCATCCGCGCGGCCGGCGTGATCTGGATTCCGATCCACACAGGCGTAAACCACGCGTGCGATGCCGGCGTCTATCAGGCCCTGCGTGCAGGGCGGCGTGCGGCCGTGGGTGGAGCACGGTTCGAGCGTGATGTAGATCGTCGCGCCTCGGGCATCGCCTGCGGCTGCAAGTGCTTCCCGCTCGGCATGGGGCTGGCCGGCAGCGCGGTGCCAGCCTTTTCCTAGCAGTTCGCCGTCTTTCACGATCACCGCGCCGACCGGTGGGTTCGGGGCGGTGTGGCCGATGCCGTTGCGGGCTTCGGCCAGCGCGAGCTGCATCCAGCGGATGTCGTCGTTCATGCGTTAGAGGTGGGTGGAGCGGGCAACTCCGGCTTCGTCGCAGGAAACCGGATGCCAGTTTCCGCGAAGCGTTTTTCGATCATGAAACGCAGATCACTGGCGACGACATCTGCGTCGGTCTGCGAGTTGAACTCGGTCCAGTAGTAAATCGCGAAGACGTGCGCACTGTCGGTGAAGTCGTCGAAAGTAATGATCGGTGCCGGATTTTTCAAAACCAAGCCATGCCGTTCCGCGCATTCCATGAGCAGCGTGCTGACGTCCTGCGGCGCGGATGCCAAGGCGACCCGAACTCTAAACATCCGGCGGACGCGGCGGTTTGACAAAGTTAGATTGGTCACCTGGTTTTCAAGGAACAACGAGTTGGGCACTAGGGTTTCCTTACCATCGCCGCCGCGCAGGACGGACGAGCGGGTGTTGATCTCGGTGATGGTTCCCGGGCCACCGCCGATGTCCACGATGTCGCCGACACGGATCTTGCGCTCGAACAGGACGATGATGCCGCTGATGAAATTCTTGATCAGCGTCTGGGTGCCGAAGCCGAGACCGATAGCGAGAGCGCCGCCGAAGAAAGCGAAGACGGTTAGCGGAATTTTAAGAAAATGCAGGGTGCCCACCGCGAGCAGGAAGCCGACGACGATCATCAGCCAGTTGCCCAAGGTCTTGGCTTGGTGTTCCGCGATGTGGCCGCGCCGGACGATGGCGTTTCTCAGCCGGTTGTTGACCCGCGTGGAGAGGAAATAGGCGACGCCAAAAAACACGAGCGCTTTAATGAATTTCCCGAGGGCCACTCCCCGCTCTTGAGTGATGGGGACTCCAGCGCTCATCACGGTGTCGTCGTATTTGAAAACCTCGGTGGCCCAGATCTCTTTGATGAAGCTCCAGGCTGAAGCGGCGGCTGCCGTTAGTTTTTCCGGCCAGGGCTTGGCGACGGTGGTGGTGTCTAACTCGCCGAGCCAGCGAGCCAGCAAGCGCCGCTGCGCAGAAACGGCTTGTGAGACTCGCAGGATGACCGCCTGTTTGTCCCAGAGGGCGACCCTAACATCGCTGAGTGGCAGCAGCCGCGGATCATCGGCGGGCACCGAATTCGCGCGGGACTCTTGGTTCCGGATGTCGGCATTCACCGCCGCCAGATCGTTGGCGATGACGGTTTCCCACGCCGTTAGACGGACGAGGGCGGAGCGCAGGGATTGCAAGGCGGTGGCGCGGGCAGCCTTGGTTTTCGGCTCCAGCGCGGTCTTGCGATTTTGGTAGATGTCAGGGCTGTAGGATTCGAGTTGGTCGAGCGACTCCAGGGATTCCACGATGTGCTGGAGGGAATCCACCCGAGTTTCGGTGGCTTCCATCTTGACCCGCACCAGTGCCAGCGCGGGGGTTTGGGCGAGCGGCGTGCCGCCGGGAGTCGCTTTTTCCAGCTGATCCAAGGTGGTCTGCATGCGGGCCTTGGCCAAGGTCGCTTCTTGCTGGCGCTTGAGGACCGCCGCGATTTCCTTGCGCAGTGCGGTCTGGCGATCCGCCGCCGCTTGGGTCACCTTGGTTAGGTCTTCGGCGGTGATTCCCGAGCGGCTTTTAGCCATCGCGATCTGGCGACCGAGAAGGGTGAGCTGGATTCTCGCAGTCTCGCTCTGGTCTTGCAGCAAGGTGACATTGCTCTGGAGAAATGTCGCTCTAACGGCCAGCAAGCGCGATTTCGCCCGGTCGGCGGTGAGTCTCCATTTCGCCGCGCCGTCTTCGCTGGAAGCTTGCTCCGCTTCCGCAGCTACTTGTCTGCTAGAAGACTCAGCGGCCCTCGCCTCGTCTTGAATTTCTGCCAGCGTGCGCCCGAAAAGTTCCAGTGATGAGCGATAGGAAGCTGCCTTTTCCTGGATTGCGTCTTGCTGGTTGACCAACTCGTCGAGCATCAGAATCGAGTACGGCGGCTTACCCGGAAATCCGGTCCACGCGGCGTCGGCGGCGCGGGCGGCGGCAAGTGCCTTGCGGGCTTCCGGCATGGCGGCGAGGATTTTTAGGTGCCGGTTGATGCCGAGAATGGTCTGCTCCAAATCCCTCCGGTAGTCGGCGAGGACGGCAGGATCGATGCCCTCCGGCAGTTGCGCTTCCGCGCCGGGATCGTTGACGCCGGCAAACGCCGCCCGCGCCTCTTTGAGCCATTGCTGGAAGCGCGCCTCGGCGTCGTCAGGTTTCTCCACTGCGGACTCCACCTTGGCCGGCTTGATCTGGATACCCGGGATCTGCGCCTCTATCGGCGGCGCGACCATCAGCAAAACCAGCAGGACGAAGAACCCGCGTAATGTTAGAAATCTCATGGCAAAAATTGAAAACCCGCTGGCTATTCTCACCACAAACTCCGTCCGCAGTTCAACCCTTCGTCGCAGGAATTTTCTGGAAAAGTTCATGGCTCACACATCGCCGCGATGGTCTTTCTCCAACTGGATTCTATCAGCTAGGTTGCGGGCCTTCACGCTGTTGCGCTTGGCCCAGCGCTCCACGGCCATTTGGCGTTTCTCCGAGCGCTTTCTCAACGCGGCGATTTCGTTCTCGAGGTTAAGGAAATTTTCATAACGCGCGGGATCGAGCGTGCCAGCTTCCACCGCGGCGCGGATCGCGCATTTGGCGTCCTTGCGGTGACTGCAATCGGAAAACTTACACTCGGCAGTTAGAGCCTCCACATCGGCGAAACTGTCGCGCAACGTCGCCTCGTCGGTCCACATCTGGATCTCGCGCATCCCGGGATTGTCGATGAGCATGCCGGTGCCGGGCAGCGGCACGAGTTCGCGCGAAGTGGTGGTGTGGCGACCCTTGCCGGTGGTTTCGTTGCACTCGCTGGTCCACTGCCATTCCTCGCCGTAAAGTTGGTTGACGAGGGTGGATTTGCCGACGCCGCTGGAACCTACGACGCACATCGTAATTCCCTTTTTTAGATATTTTTTGAGGACTTTCAGCCCGTCGCCATTCAACGCGCTCGTGACGTGAACGGTCGCACCGTCCCACAACGCAGCGATTTCTGCGGCAGCTTGCTGGCTTTGTTCCTTGGAAAAAAGGTCGGCCTTGTTGACTAACACCACCGCCTTCGCACCGCTGCGACCGATCAGCATGAAGTAGCGCTCCATCCGCCGGATGTTGAAATCCGGCCCTGCGTCGGTGACCACCGCGACGTAATCGACGTTCGCGCCGATGACTTGCGCCTGCGAGCTGTTGCCCGGCATTTTCCGCGAAAAACACGTGCGCCGGGGCAGCGTCGCGCGGATGATCGACGGCTGGTTTTCATTGCCCAGTTCGACCATCACCCAGTCGCCGACGGCTGGCAAATCCGCATCGCAGACCGCCTCATGCCAGACCCGACCGCAGAGGATGACGTCGATTTCCTCGCCGCCTTTGAGGAACGCGCCGTAGTTGATCACGGTCTCCCGGATCAGCCGCGCGGGCACCCAGCCCTTGCCGCGATACGCCGCGCTAGCCGTTTCCAAATCGTCATTCCAGCCGAGTTCCTTCAAAGTCATCCGGCGGAAACCTAGCGCAACTCGGGCGGCTGTCGATTCTTGCGTTTCGAACGCCTTGTTGGCCCTACGGACCTACCATCCATCCTCCACCTCCAACCCGATCAAACGGGTTTTCGTTCATAACCATCAAACTAACCGGTCGTATGCCGAATGGTGCCCGATCCAAAACCATTGGAGTCCCTCGGCACGTTCCCGGGCAAGAGCGCGATAATGTAGCCCTACGCGAGCCGAATAAAGCACGCCAACCTTCTTCAGCCGAACCGACGGATGCCGCGAATCCGACTTGAGCAGCGCGAAATTCTTGTCGGCAAGCTCACGGACAGCATCTGGGAGAAGCCGGTAACAAGCCCAGAAGTCGGGGTCGGCAAAGTGATTCAAAGGGGTGTGCAGTGACCTGCCTCGTAATGTTCGTCGGCACGCTTCATTGCCGGAACAAGGCGTCCGGCCTGCAAATCCCGCTCAATCTGGCGATCCCACTGGTCCGCCACGAATTCCTCAAACCACTCGGAAAAGCGGGCCAGTTCGTCGGCGGACAGCCCGGAAACAGCAGACT
>JAYVEJ010000052.1:0-2479 GCA_043748885.1 Luteolibacter sp.
AGCTGGCGGCGATAAGATAGATCTGGCAGCTCACTAACGATTAATTCCACCTGAATGTATAGTTCGCCCTGAGCCGAGTTGTAACTGCTTCACGCAACAGGTAGCGGGCTGTTTTTCCATTTCATATCGGGGGAGAATGGATTTGGTTCTTGTCCTTTTGAAAGTTCATTATTTGAATGCAAGGGCTTTTAGTAATCCCCGTTATTAAGCCCCCCCCTGCTATGAAAACATTGTTATTGTCGGTAGGCATTGTTGCCTTTTGTGCCCATTTGCAAACTGCGGTGGGCCAGGAATTCCTCAACTTGCAGGAATCGCCACCCTCATCGGGCTTGTTGTCGGCCCAGAAAGATAGTGCCTACACTGGCACCGGATTTAACAATGGAGTCACTTGGCTGGTGAATGCGGAAGCTGGCGACCGCGCGACCTTCGCCGTCACCACCACCGCGTTTGCAAACAGTTATCCTCGGATTCGCGTATCCACCTCCGCCGGAGTTTCCTTGGCCGAAGTGGGGGGAAATCCAGAAGGGCAGGTGACACTTCAAGCGTTTCAATTCCAGTCGCCGGGCGTCTTCAAAGTGACCGTGTTCAGCAACAACACGGCCTCCGCATTTTCCCTGCAAGCACTGCTTGGAAGGGGAGTCGGCCTAGAACTTGAGGACAACAATCTAGCTACCCTCGCCAGTGACGTCGGCTACGTTTCACAAGCAGGCGGGTTTGCCGCTGCCGCCGCCGGAATCCTGGATCGCGATGATGACTGGCATGATTTGGGAACGCTTGATCCTGGATGCTCCATTAATTTTTCGCTGGATGCGCCAACGGAATCCACCCTAACGACCGCCGGTACTGAGCTGGGATTGTTCAAGGACGCGGACACCACCCCGCTGGCCACTGCGACCGGGACGAACCTAACTTATTCGGTGACGCAGACCGCTCGCTACCGGATTCGTTTGCGGGTGCCGGCTCTGCAAGGAAGGAACCTCCACTTCCTCGGCGGTAGTGATCGGGTGAATCTGGGAAATCCCAGCACGCTGCAGATCACCGGCTCTCAAACCATCGAATTTTGGCTCAAGCCGGATGATTTCAACACCCGCCAGAATCCTTATGCCAAGGCATACGCCGGTGAGGGCACGATCACGATTGAGACTAACGGCACGGTCAACTATTTCTACGGCACTGGCGGCGGCAACACCAATCCCTTTCAGACGTTCACCAGCGGAGCCGCACTGAAGGCCGGACGCTGGCAGCACGTCGCGCTGGTCCGGGACTTGAGCGCCTCGCCCGCCAAGCTCCGCTGGTATTTCGATGGCAAGTTGAATGCGGAAACGAATGCGACTTATCCCGCCGCATCCGTTAGCACGCTCGATGCGACCATCGCCACCGGCTACGCGGGTGCCCTCCGCGGCTCCATCGACGAGTTCAGGATCTGGAACGTCGCCCGCACCGCCGCCGAAATCAGCGGCAATCTCGACAATCCCCTGATCGGCAACGAGCCGGGGCTGAAGGCATATCTGCCGTTTGAAGAAAGCGCGGGAGCCACCACCGCAGAGTTGGTTTCCGCCACTGCCGCCCCTGTCAACGGAACTCCGTTGCGGGAAGGAGCCGCTGCGGCCTCGCTGTCGGCTTACGCCTCGCAAGGGCTGCACGCCACCTACTTGTTGCGAGGCACCATCGCTGATACGGTCGCGCCGTCGGTCGTTGCCCTGCAACCGATTCCTGCTTCCGGCCATCTGTTCAACGGCACCACTCAAGCACCCGCAAACATGACCGCCCTGCGCGGAAATAACGGGCAATCCTATTATTACACCGTCACGGGAACGACCGGCGGCTCGATCTTGGGGACCGACATTTATACCGACGATTCAAGCATTGCCAAAGCGGCGGTTCACGCTGGGGTGCTGCTGCCCGGAGAAATCGGCGCGGTCAAGGTGACGATCAAGCCCGGTCTAACAAACTACTATGGCTCCAGTCGCTTCGGCGCGGATAGCAATGGCTTCGGCACTTTCGTCGGGAGTTACAGCATCGAGCGCTACACGCCCGCGCTCCCATTCACCCTCGACGGACTCTATCCCCAACTGTGGGTGAGTTTTTCTGAGGAAATCATCCCCGCGAGCCTTGCATCCCCCGCTGCGGTCACCTTGGTCGGGGCCGGGGCGGATGATGCTTTCGGCACTCCTGGCGACCTTCAGATCGCGCTAACTCTTGCGGATTTCACCGATGACCGCCGCGCGATCTTTAACTTAACCAACACCGTCCTAACACCCGGACGCTACCGCCTCACCATCGGCACGGCCGTCACAGACCGGGCCGGAAACGCCCTAGCCGCCCCGTTTGTGGGGGAATTCATTGTCGTCGGAGTTGATGGTTTCACCAACGAAGACGGCGACAACAACACCCTCGCCACTGCCGATCCGTTAGGCAGCGGGCCTGGCGTGCCTAACGGCTCGTTCCTCGACCGCGGCCGCACCACCGCCACCGCCGG
>JAYVEJ010000053.1:0-6586 GCA_043748885.1 Luteolibacter sp.
TCGCCACCAAAAACCCTGCAACCTTGTAAGTTGCAGGGTTTCAAGAGTGGTACACCCGGAGGAACTCGAATCCCCAACCTTCTGATTCGTAGTCAGACGCTCTATCCAATTGAGCTACGGGTGCCTTGCGACAGGCGCGGGGCGGAAAGAAGCCGATTATTCCGCCACCTGTCAAGAAATTCAGCGGGATAATTCTGCACTCTCTGAGCCGAGGGAGTTAGAATTCCACGCCCATGACTCGGAGGAAGGATTGCGGATTGTTGAAACCATCGTGGTCTGTATCGGCAGTGCGAGCATCGGCCGGAGCGAGATTGTAGCCAAAGGCTCCCGACCAGTCGGTGTAGGATCCGGGCAGATCGAAATCATTGCTGAAATACTCCACCGGATCCGGCACGGTCTGAGTGACCGCATTTGAACCAAGCACGAAACTGCGGTTAGCACCGACCTCATAGCCAGTGTTAGGCGCAGCGGTGGTGGAGTTAAATTGCCCTTTGCGGTCTGGACCGATATGTCCACCTTGGACACCACCTCGCGGGTTTGTGGAGTGCCCACTAACGGTTTGCTATCCACCGAATCATTGAGTCCAGCGCCGTCCGAGTCGGCATCGTCATCTGTATCCACTTCGTTGATGAGTCGGAAGCGTCGTTTCAAGAGCACAGCCATGAGATTCATCGGCTGCCCGGCTGCAGACGGAACCCCCAGTGCGGCAAGGCTGGATTTCATTTCCACTCCGTTGAGTTCAGTGTTGTCTGGCGGCGAGGCTGCCGCCCATGCCGCGCGGATATCGGTGATGAAGCCGCTGGGTTCTTGGTGGGTCAGCCCGGCATTTTCCAGCTAATCGCGAGTGCCGGTTTGCAGGTTGTAGCGGGCGACATCGCCATTACTTGCCGTGCCAGCGATGCGCACCGCGTAGTCGGCGGTTAAGCCTGTTTCGAATGCCATCCACCGTGATTTGGGATTGGGCGGGAGTGATTGTCAGTGCGACTAACAACTCACATGCCAACCAAATGTTTAGCCCTGAATTCCGGTTTAGATTTTTTAGAAAATCCTCACCCGCCATCGACGCGATCCACCCCACGCACGAGCAGCGCTTCATGCAACATCGGGTGGAAATGTGGCGGACATTGCGGCGGGCGACCACGCTCGTTGGAATCATCGGCGGCACATGGTTTCTCATTGCGCGGCCCATCGAGCGCACTCTATCCGTTTCAAAATTACGCGAACTCCGCATCCAAATGCGCGAGGAGGCGGAGAAAAGCGGGCTGCCAGCAACCTTGGACAGCACCTTGCGCCCCGCTTGCGCGATCTGCTAGGCGCGGACTCCGTCAGCGTCGAGCAGGCGCGGCCTTAGCGCCCCGGCTTCGGCAGTGGCTCGTCACCCAGGATTTTATCGATGTCCGCCACGCGTTCCCACGGGCAGCGCTTGCGTTGGTATTTTTTCCAAACCACGTCCCGCAATTCGCGCCAAATAGCCTCTGAGGGCGGTTTCAAGTCGGTCCATGTCGGGTTGCGCTTTTCGGTGGTCGTCATGATCGTCCACCGCGTGCCCAGATAATTCGCCCGATAGAAGACCTTGCCTTCGTCGGTGTTTTGAAACCATTCATGACTCTCCATGGCCGGAGCGTGGCGATCCGAGGAAACGGAGACAAGTGGCGAATCCGCCGGATGCAATTGAAAGTGGCGGCTAGCGGCATGGCACACCCGCTTGCGCTCATAATCATGAGTCTAATTAAATCCAGCGTCAGTTGGCCGGGGCTGGCGATGATGCCTCTGATCATCGTGTCGTTCGAACTAACGTGCATTGGTTTCCTCGCTCTGCGGCTCGATCTGCCCGTCGGTCCGGCCCGGTTCGACTACGATTATAATCTAACCAGAGACCCCGGCGAACCGCTCGGGCCCATCCAGTTCACCATGGAAATGACCTTCTAGCGCAGGTGCATCAGTGGCCGTGATATAGGGCTATATGAATTTTGTCCCAGCGGGCTTTTGACGGGCGACTCCGCGGTTCTTAAGAATCACGGCGAATTCAAACCCGCACCACAACACGACCATGAAAAATACAACCCCCGTCCAAACCAAAATCCCCCGCAGGTCGGCAGCTCTTCAGGCTACCATGAAAGCGACCTGCGCACTCACCGCTCTGTTAGCCGCAGCGCCGCTCGCGCAGGCATCCAGTCACAGTGACGCGCCGTTGATCAAACTCGATCCGCAGGCTAACCTAACTGACGTCTATGCATTTATCCGCAATCGCCCATCCGGCGAGAAAGTCCTCGTGGTGGAGGTGAATGTGCGACCGTTTTCCGAGCCCGGCGACGGGGTGATGTATGAAGCATTTTCCCCAGATGCACTCTATAGTATTCACATTGCCAACCCCGTGACCGGTGCGGAAACGCAGCGCTACGATTTCCAGTTTTCCTCGGTGGCTGCCGACGGCGGAGGCTACAAAAACACGGGAACCATTCTGCGCTATGGACTCGGCTCAGAGCTGGGACCTATCCAGACCGTGGGTGATGGTCGCCAAAATTTCACCCAATCCTACACCGTGACCAAGAGCGTCGGCCACTGCCGCTCGACCAAACTCAACGGAACCACTCCACTGTTAGTCGCGCCGCCTAACGTGGGCAAGAACACTACCCCGTTGTATAATGACGCGAACGGTGTGTCCATCTCCGGTGCTCCTAATAGGGCTGGACTCGATCCTTATACTTTCCAGACCACCTATGACCTGCCGGGCGGCACCACCGTTTTCTGCGGTCCGCGTGAAGATAGCTTTTTCGCTGATACCGCCGGGATCTTTGACTTGCTAGATGGCCGGATCGTGGCCGGTGGTGCTTTCGGCCAGACCGGCGGCGGGGTGGATGGTTTTAAAGGTTTCAACGTGCTGCATTATGCCATCGTCATTCCCGTGTCGGATCTGCCGGTCTCGTCCTACACCGGTGCGCTGCAGGCACCGAGTTCGGGCGTGGGTGTGTATGCTTCTGTTAGCCGCCCCCGCACCACGATTCGCAAGAATAATGGCGACGTGAAATCGGAAGGCCCCTACATCCAAGTCAATCGTCTCGCCAATCCACTCTTCAATGAAGTGCTCGTGGCCAACGAAGATAAGGACGAATACAACCGCACTTCGCCCACCGCAGATGCTGCGCGGTTTGCGAAATATGCCCGCACTCCCGAACTCGCCGCATTGCTCAATACGGTCTTCGGCACCGGCTTCGCCACCACCAACCGCGAGGATCTCGTGGCCATTTTCATTCCCGATGTCATCCGGGTGAATACGACCACCGGCCCGGCCACCATCGAAGGCAATGCCGCATTTAACCGGCTGAGCTTCATCGGCGGTGATACGATCCTCAATGGCAATGGCGTGGCGATTCCCGCCGGTTGGCCCAATGGTCGCCGCTTCGGGGACGACGTGGTGGACATCGCTCTAACGGCGGTGGCCAGCGGGCCTACATTTAGCACCATCACCGTGGTGGGGGATAACGTGCCTGCTAACGACAAGATCTACAATCGCACCTTTCCCTATGCAGCCACGCCGCATTCGGGCACTCGCAATAGCAAGGATTCCGGTGTGAACGTCGGATTCTAACTGCGAAATCTCCCCCCCTAACTGCGTCGGCACATTGATAAAGGTGTGCCGACGTCATTCCTTTTTTATGAAAACCCCACTTAAAGAAACCTCGATGGAAACGAGGACCGGTATCAAAATCAGTGTTATCGCAGTGTGTCTGTCAGCAGCCTTCGCCGCAGCGGTTTTTCTGAAGCAGCCGAGGCAACATTCTCAAGTCGCCGTCATTCAGGACCGGCAACCGACGTCTGATGAAATTCTAGCTGCAATCCCCACTCCTGACGGTGGCTCTGCGAGTGAAAAAGCAGAGACTGAGGCACTCGCCCAGGCCAAAGCCAAATCGGGTAAAGCCCAAGTCTGGGTGAGCCTTGGCGACACGCTCGCCCAGCGGCTGCGGGATTCCACCGATCAGACATACTATAACTTCGCAGAGTCGGCCTATCAGCAGGCGCTCCGTTTGCAGTCGGACTGCGTGGATGCGATGAACGGCATGGCGTGGGTCGAAGGCGGACGCCACCGCTTCGATGCAAGCGTGGAGTGGGCGAACAAGGCACTGGCCATCACTCCGCAGAGCGCGGATGCGTATGGCATCCTCGGCGACGCGGCACTGGAGCTGGGAGACTACGAGGCCGCCACCGGCCACTATCAGAAGATGATGGACCTGCGGCCGGACCTCTCGTCATGGAGCCGTGGCGCTTATTTACTATGGCTAACGGGCAACCAGCTCCAAGCCACAAATTTGATGGAGAAGGCAATCCGCGCGGGGGGAGCCTTCGCAGAAAACACCGCGTGGTGCCGGGCGAAGTTGGCGACGATGCTGCTGCATGATGGTGCTTTCGCCGCTGCCGCCAAGGCGCTTGAGCCTTCCCTGCGAGAGAAGTCTCGCAATCCCCACATCCTGTTAGCCGCCGCCCGGTTGGCCACCGCCACTCGGGAGTATGACGTCGCCACACAATACTATCAGCTCATGATGGAGAAAGCACCTAACCATGATGCCCTCGCGGGACTGGGAGATATACAAGCCATCCAAGGAGACATGGCAAAGGCCGAAAGCTACTATGTCCAAGTGGACCAGTTGCACGCGGCCCATCTGGCAAGCGGCGTCCACGATCATGTGCAGATGGCAAAATTTCTCGCCGACCACGACCGCGATCCGGTCGAGGCTCTGCGCCTCGCGGAACAACACAAACTCACCCGCAACGTGCTGGAGGCCGATGTCCTTGCTTGGGTCTATTTCAAAAACGGCGATCAACCCCGCGCCATCGAAGCGATCAAACGGGCACTCTCGCAAAACACGCCCGATCCAGAAATGCACTATCATGCCGGGATGATCGCTGCCGCCGCCGGTGACCTCGACTCCGCCCGTAGGCATCTTCAACGGGCGGTGGCCATGAACCCGCAGTTCCATCCCATTCACGGCCCCATCGCGATGCGCACGCTGGAGAAACTTTCCTCGCGCCCGGAAACCGTGGACAACACTAACATCAGCAAGTGATGAAACATCCACTTCTCGTCATCGCGCTTGCCTGCTTCGCATGCCTTTGTGCTTCCGCGCATGATGAGCCTACCAGTTTTATCGACGTCCGTTTAAACTCTGCCGGGATGGAAGTCGGCATCACCGCCTCGGTCACGGATTTGGCGCATGATTTGGCGGAAATCGAACCCGCCATGTTACTCCAGCCGGCCACCATCGCCGCTCAACAGACAGCTCTAACGTCGATACTTATGTCGCGCCTGAAGGTCAGCGCAGCGGGCAAATTTTTACGACTTGAGTTGCGGGAAATCGTACCGGTGCCGGAGAAACGCGATCTCCATCTCAAGTTCTTCTACGCTTGGTCTGCTGCTCCAGAATCTCTCCGCATCGAGAGCTTGTTATTTCCCTATGATCCTAGGCACCGCACCTTCGTCAATGTCTATGCCGGGGAACAACTTCTACGGCAGGACATTCTCACCGTTAGCAATCCTGTGGCGGAGTTTCACACGTCGTCCTATCAGGGCATCGCAGGCGTCGTCGGCAAATTCGTGAGACTGGGTATTCATCATATCGCCATCGGCCCGGATCATATTCTATTTGTCATCGGATTAATGTTGTTAGGGGGTAGTGTGGGACGTTTGTTGAAGATCGTCACGGCGTTCACCCTCGCCCATAGCATCACCCTCGGACTGGCGACGTTCCAGATTGTTAGTCCGCCAGCTTCCATCGTGGAGCCGGTGATTGCGCTGAGCATTGTGTTTGTGGGAATCCATGCGTTTCTCGGGAGAAAGGGCCATGATCCGCGGTTGTTGTTCGCGTTTTGCTTTGGCCTCATCCACGGCTTCGGTTTTGCAAACGTGCTGCAAGAAATGGTCTTACCCCGGGAGGCGCTCGGTGGGTCATTGTTTGCTTTCAACGCCGGAGTGGAGATCGCTCAGGGCTGCATCGTTCTGGCAATCGTGCCGTTGTTAGGTTGGTTGCGCCGCTCGCAGGCTGTGGTGGCGGATCGGCTCGTGGCATCCGCCGCGCTAGGCATCACCGCTGCTGGCGGATTCTGGTTTTTCCAACGGCTAATCGGCTGAGCGCAAGCGGCTCTGCGCCAAAGAGATTTACCTCGCAGGGCAGAAGCCTCGGCTGGGGGTGTTGATAGTGGAAACAGCTTCGCCTTCGAGGCAGCAACGCGGCTGCCGAATCCGCCGGGAAATCACAGCCCGCGGAACTCGCTGGCGAGCTTCTTGGCGGTGGCGATGGTGTTGCGGTGCAGCTTCGCGGTGAATTCCGGCTGCCGGTTGTAGCCGCCGCCGTAGAGCACCGCCACTGGGATCCGGTTCTTGATGAACGATCCTAACAAGACTTCATCGCGCCGCTGGATGTCTTTCAGCGATAGATGCATTTGCCCGAAGCGGTCGTTGCGATGGTTGTCCGCACCGGAAATCCAGATCACCAAGTCCGGTGCGAAGGTGTCTAACGCACCCGCCAAGCTGCTGAAAAGTTGCTTCAAATACATCTCACCCTCGACGTAGCGGACGGTCTCGATGTCGAGC
>JAYVEJ010000054.1:0-2474 GCA_043748885.1 Luteolibacter sp.
ATCGCGAAACGCATCGGATCGCCTGCCGTCACTCCGCCGATGACGAGATCCACATCGCCCTTCTCGCTAACAAGTGCGCCCTGGGTGGTGAACTTGAACAACGCTTCTGCTAGGCCGCGATGGCACGCGCCCCAGTCCATCAGCATCTGCAACCACGTCGGGAAGCCCGTCACCAGCGGATTTACGCCGACTTTCGCGGCGGGCTGGAGAACCTGGATTCGTCGCCTCGCAGCGGCGTGGGCGAGGAACAAGTTAGGGATTAATTTCCCGACGGCCTCCGCCTCAGCCTCCACGTCCGAGCCACGCGGCAACCCCGGCGGCATGTAGTAGCGGCTCTGCCACCACGGCTTGATATAACCGAATGTGAGTTGGCTCGGCTCGTTGAAGGTGATCCAGTAGTCCACCCCATCGCCCAGCGCCGCCGCCACTTGGTCTGCATACCTTGCGAAAAGCTCGGGAAAGTTCCGGCCTATCATCCCGCCGTGATCGCGCTCTAACCAGATCGGCCAGACGAAGTGATGCAGCGTGAGCATCACCTTCATGCCGTGGCGGCGGATGCATTCCGCCACTTTCCGATAGTGGGCTAACTGCTGTGGATCGAAAAATCCCTCCGTCGGTTCCACCCGCGCCCAGGCCGTGGAGAACCGGAACAACTTGCACCCCAGCCCCGCGGCGGCGGCGATGTCTTCCTGGTAGCGGTTCGCGAAATCCGTCGCTTGGCCGCGTGGTGTTAGGCCTTGACAGCGTTCCCAAAGATCCCACACGTCCTCGCGCCTGGGATCATGGGCCTCCACCTGATGATCGGCATTCGCCGTGCCGAAAAGAAATCCCTTTGGAAAAGCCATGGGCGCACCGCCTTTGCAACCGCTGCGGGCTGCGCGGTCAAGGTTGTTCGTGGTTCGGTGGGAGGTTCGTGTGCGGACCGATGTGGTGATGCGCGTTGCCATGCACTTTCGGCTCTGGTGCCCGTTTCAATTCCTGCCCTAACGCCACCCGCCGACTGCCGCAAAACGCCGCCTAAAAACGAGCGCCGAGCTGATGATGAGTCCATGATCCGCGCGATACGCGGCGAGGTAGCGCCAAGGTTTCGCGGGTTGCGAGTCCTTCCTCCGCCCGTTGGCTCATGTCAAGAGTGTCGTGGTTCTCTATCTCACCGCGAAGTCTTGCGATATCGCTCCAAGTCCGCCGGTCCGATTTGATCTGCCGGAGCTAGCAAATAATGTCGTTCCTCCACCGTTTTCACCAAGCCATCAGCATCCAGACAAAGCTCAAACATCGCGATCCGCGAGTCGTCCATGACCTGCGCGGAGATGGCGCGGCAAACGAGATTGGGAAATTTCTCAGCGCAGCATGCGATGTCTTGTTTCGCCTGCACGGTCGAAAGCTGATCATTCCCGCCCTTCGCTTGTACCGGGATGATGTATTGGCAACCGTGGCGATCAATGCCCACGTAAACCTCGTCGATCTCGATTTGCCCGAGACTCGTTACAGTGGTGCGGAGGTGATTTTGAAGTGAGTAAGCGGTGACGCCGAGGAAGATGTCGATCAGTCTGTTATAGCGGACGCGCGCGAGTAGCGCTTGCTCGTCAGAGAGAGAATTGCAGGTAATGATTTCCGGCGTGGCGTCGGGGATGCGCCGTTCGAGGAGGGGAAATCTGGATGGGTGGATCGAATCAATAGGTTTGAGACGGAATGCATAAGACTCGGTTGAGATCCGCTGAAGGTGCCACTGCCAGCCAGACGGTTCCGTCTTTCGAATCTGTGAAGGTAGCAGCATCCGAAGGGAACTAACACATGAGGGATCGTAACAGACGAAATCGGTGAGATTGAGGGCTCTTGCGGAGATGAAGTTGCCCAGTCTCTGTGCTTCGACGTCGAACATCTCGATGTCGAAAATCAGTGTGTGCTCCGGCTTCGTAGAGAGATTTGAAGATATGCTCAAGCACAGGCCCGAGTGAGGAGGTCATTGTAATTTTCACGAAGTCATCATTAGAAAAATCGGCGGAACAACAAGCGCCAGATCTCACCCAAGAATCTTCGGCCCCAGCCTCGCGAGCCAATCCGCAAGTTCCGCCGCCGCGCGGGTTTCCGGGAGGGCTTCGAGGTCATTGAGGTTCCATTGATAGGTGAGTTTGTAGCCGTCCCATTTGCCCGCTGCGCCGCAGTCGCGCATCCAGCCGGCGGCTTGGCGGTTCTCGGTTAGGACGTGACCGACCATGATCTCCACTCCCGCGCGGAAGGCTGTTAGCCACATCAGCGCCAGTAGCAGAGTGCCGATGCCGCGACCTTGCTCGGCGTCGAGGACGATGAGGGAAATTTCTGTGGCGGCGGGTTGCTCGGGATTGCGCCACCAACTTGCGCCGCCGAGCGGGCAGAATTCGCGGGAGAGATCGAGCACGGTCCAAGAGACATGGGTCGAGGGATCTTGCGCAAGCACGCGGGAGAGCATTTTTTCACCGACGACTTCACCGGTG
>JAYVEJ010000055.1:0-2471 GCA_043748885.1 Luteolibacter sp.
CCAAGGATATCGACATTTGGCTCGATCCCACCCCGGAGAACGCCCGGAAGCTCATGCGAGCCTTCCGCATTTTTGGCATCCCCATGGCCGGAGTCACCCGTGAAGACTTCTCCACGCCGGGGACCCAATTCAGTCTTGGACTCCCGCCATGTGAAATCGATTTCCTAACAACCATTCCCGGGTTGGAATTTGCCGCCGCTTGGGAAAATAAGGTCATCTCCGAAGAAGAAGACTTTCCCATCCTCTATCTCGGAAAATCCGACTTGATCCGCGCCAAGCAGACTGCCGGTCGCCTTCAAGACCTCGCGGATATCGACGAACTCCGCCGCGCCGGGGACGTTTGAAGCGCGATTTTGGAAAAAAACCTCCGACCTTGCCATTGCTTCGTTCTCACCCTACATCCCTCCCCCATGCCTACTGTTGCCATCGTCGGACGCCCTAATGTCGGAAAGTCCGCCCTCTTCAACCGCCTTGCCGGGAGGAAGATCGCTATCGTCCACGACCAACCGGGCGTCACTCGCGACCGGATCGCGGCTCCGTCCAAGGCCACCCAGGTCGCTTGCACCTTGATCGACACCGGCGGCATCGGCGGAAATATCGACGACGGCTTTGAGGAGCAAGTCACCATCGAAGCCGACATCGCGATGCAAACGGCGGACCTGATTCTGTTCGTGGTCGATGCTCATGACGGCCTCACCGCCATCGACCAAGCGCTCGCGCAGAAACTCCGCAAGGCCAAGCCACCAGTGTTGTTAGTCATCAACAAAGTGGACGACGACAAGCACGAGAACTCTCACTCCGATTTCACCCGGTTAGGGCTCGGCAACAGCGTCTTCGTCTCTGCCGAGCATGGCCGTAACTTCGGCGTGCTGTGCGATGAAATCGACGCCGTCATCGCCCCGCTCGTTTCGGAAACTGAGGCGGAAGCGGAAGTCGCCGAAGCGGTCGGCATCAAGCTCGCCATCGTCGGCAAGCCAAACGCTGGCAAGTCCTCGCTGGTCAACGCCATCCTCAAAGACGAGCGCACCATCGTTTCTGAAATCGCCGGCACCACCCGCGATGCCGTGGATTTGCCCTACTCATTCGACGGTGAAAATTTCACGCTCATCGACACCGCCGGCCTCCGTCCGCGGGCCAAGCGCGACAACTCAGTGGAGGTTTTCTCCGCCATGCGCACCGAGAAAGCCGTGCGCCGCTCCGACCTTTGCGTGTTGGTCATCGATCTAGCAGCCGGTATCACTTCGATGGACCGCAAGATCGCGCAGCTCATCATGGAGGAGAAAAAACCCTGCCTGATTGCTCTCAATAAATTCGACCTCTTCCATCCCGGAGCCAACCGCACCGCCCGGTTAGAGGAAGCGACCGAGCACGTCCGCCGCGAGCTGTTTTTCCTCCACTATGCGCCCTTCGTCGCCTGCTCTGCGAAGACCGGCGGCTCGGTCGATCACGTCCTCAAGGAAGCGCTCAAAATCAAAAAAGGCGCGCAGAACATCCCCGGCACCGGCCAGCTCAACCGCATCTTGCAAGGTGCCTTCGAAGCCACCCCGCCGCCCATCGACAAGAAACTCAACAAGCGTCTCAAGCTCTACTACGCCACCGCCGCCGTGGAGGAAAAATACAGCGTCATCCCGGTGCCGACCATCGTCCTCTTCGTCAACGACAAGCGCCTGATGGCCACCAGCTACGAGTCATACATCGTCAATCGCTACCGGGCCGCCCACCCCGCGCCCGGCATTCCCGTCGTTCTATCAGTCCGCTCGCGCTCGCGGCGCGAGTGGGAGCCCAAGAACACCAAGCCGCAGGGACATTGATCCAATAAGGGGCGCGGACATTCCTGTCCGCATGATTTCCTTGAATTCACCTTGCCCGAACCCCGGCCAACAGGCTACTCGCGCGGTTCTCTGCACCATATGTTCGGTCAATTTGACTGGGTCAAGATTCTGATCTTGGAAAACCGTCATCCAATTTCTTCTGGCGCTCAGGCGATAGCCATTCGCGTGGAATGCCAGAAGACATGATTGTGTATTCTCCACCACCAGATGAATAATTCAGCTCGGCAGAAAGCCCCTCAAGGTCTGGAAAGATACTCTCTCGGGTGACTCCGAGCTGCGCCAACTCATCTCGAATTGTTCGGCGGTGAGTGCTTTCAACAACAAACGTCATTAAGTTAGTGCCGAATCGCTGAATAATATTGCTTCCTAGCATGGTGCTTTTCGGCCCTTCCTGCATTGGAACTACAGGCTCCAAAGGTAATGGGTGATAGGTAAAGACTCCTCCTTGCGCCACCATTCTACGGTCTACCAAGCGGGGACGATAAATGACTCCTTGAGAAGCAAAGATATCCGAATCCCAGCTCCAGAACTTATCTTCTTCCACATCAACAGATTGAGATGGAGCGATATAAGCGTAAACCGTTCCATATTCATTGCTAGTATCTTGCACTGCAAAAAAAAGAGCAACCAGCGGGCTGG
>JAYVEJ010000056.1:0-6573 GCA_043748885.1 Luteolibacter sp.
CCCGACCGAAAACGCCGAGATGATCCAGTTCAAGGAAATGGCGAAGATGATCGACGGCAAATTCCGCCCCGACATGGTGGCGCTGTGGGATGCCTTCGGCGACGATTTCGGCGGTAGCCTCGGCCAAGAAAGCGCTTTGGTTGTCGATTTTAACGGAGGTGCCCCAGCCATCCCCGGTATTTCTCAGGCGGTGTTAGACAAGGCCAAGGTGCCACGGATTTCCATCATCGCGCCGGTGACGGACCGCGCCAAACTTGCCGGTTCATGGACTAAAATGAACACCACTCTCACTGGCACGCTGGCCAAAGTCAGCGAGATGAGCGGGCAGGATATCCCGATGCAAAAGCCGATGAGTTCCGAGCGCGGTGGCAAAACCACTTGGTTTTTCCCGATGCCATTTCTAACCGACGACTTCGTGCCATCCGTCACGGTGGGTGACAAATGGTTCGCCGCCTCCACCTCGAAGAACCAAGCGCTCGACCTCATCGCCAAGGCCGAGACTCCGGGCGAAACCCGCAGTGGATTCTGGCTCAGCCTGAACTTCAAGACCCTCGAGAAATACGCCAAGGAGAGTTACAAAACGATTGATGAAAACTCCAAAGATCTCATGGGAGAAGAACTCCCCGATAAAGAAGGAAAAATCATCAAGGACTCGATCACCGTTTTATCAGATCTCGACAAGCTCACCATCCACAGCCGCCGCGAAGGTGCGGTGCTGCGGTCCAGCGTGCATTTCAAGACACGGTGAAGCGGGTAAGATGAATCTCGTCCCCATTGCCACCGTCCGTTCGTGCTTCGGCGAGAAATTCGCGGTGCCTCGGCAGCCGGGGCTTTGTCCGAGTGCTTGGGGTAGGCTGGTGTTTCATCCAGATTTCCGCAGCCCTGAGGCGATTCGGGGGATCGAAGGGTTTTCCCATTTGTGGTTGATTTTTGGATTTCATGAAACGGTCGCTCACGGCTGGAAGCCCACCGTCCGCCCGCCGCGGCTGGGGGGGAATCAGCGGGTCGGCGTTTTTGCAAGCCGCTCGACGTTCCGCCCTAACGGACTGGGGTTTTCGCTGGTGAAGCTGGAGGGGATCGACGCGACGGGCGCGGATTCGCCGGTGCTGCTGCTAGGCGGGCTGGACTTGCTGGATGGGACGCCAGTTTACGATGTGAAACCGTATTTGCCATATGCTGAGGCAGTGCCTGAGGCGGCGGGTGGATTTGCCTGTGAGCGGATTGAGCGCGTGCCGGTGGAGGTGGAGTTCGGGGCGCGGGCGGATTTCGAGCGTCTGCCAGCGCGGGCACGGGCGGTGATATTAGAGGCGCTGTCGCTCGACCCGCGACCGGCGACGCAAGTGGCAGACCCCGCGCGGGTGTTCGGGGCTTTGTTGTGCGGCTGCAATGTCCGGTTCACGATCCGCGAGGGGATCTGCCGGATTTGCGGAATCGAGCCAGCGGAAGGTTCGGGGTTGAATGCTTAGGAGATCCAAACTATTCCTTATTTCATGAAGGGATTGTTGGCGACAGTGATGGCAGTTTCCTTGGTCTTACTTCCGGGCTGCAAACGGCGTGGTGAAACCGTGAAATCCGACCTTGGGGACGCGGGCTATAAAATGACCACGGAGGATTGGTTCCGCGCAAGTCGCGGCAATGACGTCGCGGCGCTCAAGAAATTTATCTCGGGAGGATTCGCCGCAGACACTCGGGAGGCGGACGGAGATTCCGCACTTCACGCCGCAGCTGCCGGAGGAGCGCAAGGGACTGCCGACTATTTGCTTAAACGCGGCCTGAACGTGGACTTGAGAGGAGCCACCGAGCGCACGCCGCTGATGGTCGCCGTGATGAACGATCAAACAGCGATGGTGCGCTGGCTGCTGCGCCAAGGTGCTGACCCCAAGTTGAAGGATAAGGACGGTTTCAGACCCTTGATGCTCGCCGTGAGAGAGGGCAAGCCCGGGGCGGTGGGGGAGCTGGCAGCCTATGACCGCGAGAACCTCGATCCCGCACTGCTGCTCGCCGCCCTGGTCGGACGCGCGGATGTGATCGACGCCCTCACGAACTTCGGCGCATCGGTGTATGCCCGGATGGATGACGGTCGCACGCCGTTGATGATCGCTGCGGAAAACGGTCACTCAGACGCGGTGAAACTGCTGCTAGACCTCGGAGCCAGCCGTTTCACCACCGATCCAGACGGGCGAACGGCGGGTGACATGGCGACCGCCGCAGGCCATCCTGAGATTGCGGCGTTGATTGCCCGGGAACCTTTGCCTGCGGATCTGGCCTTGGATTCGCCGACTGAAATCGCGAGTTCGATGGATGCATTTGTCGATCAGGCGGTGGCGAAATCCTCTGGAACGAGTCCAAAACTCGCAGCATCTATTTCCATCGAGGGCGAGACACTCAGCAGCCCGGTCGCAAGCCAAACGTCGCACGCCGATGAGCCATTTCCCATGCCTCCGTTGGTGATGCGGCACTATCGGGAAAAGGAAGTGCCGGTGCAAGTCCGGTCGGTCCAAGGTGAAACCGCCACGATGCGGATCGCCGGTGCCACCCCGCGAGAAGTGAAACTGCGGGCCGGTGATCTCATTCCCGGATCGAGCTTAGTCATCGTGCGAGTCCGGCGGCGGATGGAGGACAGCAAGGTCAATCTCGGCAAGCCAGCGGAAATTTCGGTCGTCGAGGTCCGCGACGGATCTAGTGGGAAGACGCGCGAGTGGATTTCCGGCGTCCCTTCAAATGCCAATGATCCCGTCGCACTGGTGGAGGATGCCACCAGCGGGAAGCGCTATTTCGCCTCTCCCGGCCAACGCTTCACCGGTGAAGGTGGTGCAGGCTATTTGATTTCCGATGTCCGCCCCAATCAAATGGTTATCAAAGACCTCGCCAGTGGTGCGGTGCGGACGATCCCCTTGCGCGGTCCTCGCGGTTAAGATAGCGTCCCGCCCATGGAATCCGATACCATTGTTGATCACGGCGAACCCGTCCGCCAATTCTCCGTCATGCTACCCAACCGAGTCGGTGCACTGGCCGCGATGGTCAAGCTCCTGCGGTCACTCGGGGTCGAGGTCATCGGCTTGAGTGTCCAAGATTCGCGGGATGCAACCGTCGCTCGGCTGGTGGTCTCGGACCCCGATGCCGCTGAGCATTTGTTCATGGAGAAGGGGATCCCTCACACCACCTGTGAGTTGGTGGTGGTCGCGATGCGCGAATCCGGCCCAGGGCTGCTCCAGTGTCTCGATTCTTTGATGATCGCGGAAACTAACATCGACTTCGCCTACGCACTGATGCCAAGTCCAGAAGGGCAGTCCATGCTGGCGATGCATGTGGAGGATTACGAGTTCGCGGTGGCGATCCTCCATCAAAGCGGATTCAAGCTGATGTATCAGGAAGATCTCAGTCGCTGAATTGCGCGGCGGGTTGAAATTATTTTTATAATTCGTTGGAGCAAATTTGCGGAATCCGTGAGGCTCTGTTATCACCCGTTAGGTTGATTTTATAAGGACTGGTTGCGTACTAGTTAAGAGATCTGTATTTTAAGGATGTATTTAACATTCTAAAAAACAAGCAGTTGCAGAAGGGAGTTGTTCACAATTTTTGAACGAATGCCCGGTGCAACGGTCCCATCATGTAAGCAATCCTATGAAATTTTTAACAACTGATTATTCAGCCTCGGGAAAAGTGGGACATTATCGGATTGATACGGAGCGGCGGATGCGAATTGAGGAATATCAGGGGAAAACGGGGTTGAGCGATTTGAAGTCGATCCTCTTGTCAATGGCTTCCGATCCTTGTTGGTCGGCGGAGTTTCATGGGTTGATCGACTTCAGTGAAGCAGAGCTTGATCTGACCGCCAATGACGTGTTGCGGCTGGCTCTGGTGCTCCGCCACAAGGCAAATCGGACGCATGGCTGGCTGGCCTATGTGGCAACTAAATCGACAACCTACGGGATCATTCGAATGCTGGGGTATTGGTCACGGAGCAGCCCACGCGTGCGGATTTTCCACAGCCGTCCCGAGGCCGAGGCTTGGTTGGAAGTCAACATCGATCAAGTCCCCCCAAGATTCATCCACGAAGAAGATGTGCTGGTGGCGCCCGTGCTGCGCAATGTGATTTGAGTCAGGCACCTTGGATCCAACGAATTCCGCGACGCGGTGCGCCCTTCCCCCCGTTTGGTGCGTTGTGAATTGGCGGGATTCGTTGGATCCGCGGTGCCTGTCCGCTCATCAGAATCTGGGTGTTGCGCCTGCCGCTCGACTCGGGTATCCCGCCGCGTGGAAACACCCGTAATTTGAACTCTACACCACCCGTCCTGCCGCCAGTCCCATGGCTAATTCGTATTTCCGAGGTCTTCGCGGAGTTTGCCAAAGACATCGTGAACGCCCTGGGAGGGGAAATTTCCAAAAAGCTGGGAAGCGAGTATTACCTGATTCAGACGCGAGACCCGGCAGCGATCCATCAGTCGCAAGCCGCCATTTACCTCAGGTGGAATTTACCGGTGGATCACGCATGGCCGTGCAATCCCGAGAATATGGAGGGTTTCGTCGAAAAAGCAGCCCAGGCGATGTTGCGGAAATTTGGTGAGCGCAATCCCCAGGCGATCTTCATCGGGCAACTCAATCCAAGCGCCACAAACCGTTATTATAAAACGCTCGCCTCCAATTTGCGCGGCAGAACCCTGCAACTTTTTTCGCCAGAAATCGCCGCTTTTAAAGACGTGGAAGCTCAGGACAGCGGGCGGGCGACGCTGTTTTGCTTAGTCGGCAAAGAAGGACTTTTCTGCGGGATGCAGAGTCCGAAAGTCTCCAATGGACTCTATCCCGGAGGCACCAAATACATCAGCCAGAATTCCCCGGACACCATCAGCCGCGCGGGTGCCAAGATCGCCGAAGCCTTGCACTACCTGCTGATGCACCGCCCGCTGCCCCGGAAGGGCAGCCATTGGTTAGAGCTGGGGGCCAGCCCCGGCGGCATGACTTCTGAACTTCTCGGCAGAAACTACCAAGTGACCGCGATCGACCGTGCGCCTCTCGATAAACGATTGGATCAGCAGTCTGGGTTGTTTTTCGCGATGCTCGACGTGGCCGCTTTCAAGCCCAACGCGAGCCAGCATTACGACGCGATTCTCTGCGACATGAACGGCGAAGCCCGCGAGTCCATCCGACAGGTTTGCCGGTTGTCGAGGAATCTCAACGCCGGCGGAATTGTTATTTTCACCCTGAAAACTCCTGGCGTGACGACCTTCGCGGAAATGAACGAGCTCTATCGGTTCGCCGTGGCCACAGCGACGGGGGCAGAGTTGGAATTATTTGCGAAGACGCATCTCACCTACAACCGCCACGAACTCACCCTGTTTTTCGAGTCCGCTTCACCGGCTTGACTCCACCCCGGTATTGATCATCTTCCCCCTATGAATCGGCTTCTTCAGTTGACGGCGCTTGCAGCAATCGCGCTTTCCCTCAATTCGTGCGGTTTACCGGCCGCCTTGGGCCGCTCGGCGGGAAATCTCGTGAACGGAGTGGGAAACATTGCAAACTCCGCCTTGACCACCGGACTCTAAGTCCCCCTCTGGTTGATGCTGCGGCTGCCATCCGGCTCCACCGTGAAGTGCAACCAAGTCGTGTCCGGCGGCAAAAGTTCGGGAAATTTGTCCCCCCACTCGGCGATAATCGCGCCGTTTTGCTCCAGCAGTTCGTCCCAGCCCAGCGCGATTAATTCCTCGGCAGATTTCAACCGATAGAAATCCAGGTGAAACACCGGAAAGCGGCCACCCGTGTATTCATGCATTAGGTCAAACGTCGGACTGGTGACCTCATTTCCAGAGCCACTTCCCGTCACAAATCCCTTGGTCCAGTGGGTTTTTCCCGCGCCCAGTCCGCCGACCAATGCGATGACGGAACCCGCCTTCGCCCCAAGACCCACCGCGTGGCCTAGGGCTTCCATCGCTTCGACTGATTCCGCGCGTCCGTGCATCGCCCTTCGGAAACTCGAAACGACCGGTGAAGTCGATTGAAAAATTCCATGCGACTTCTTGTCGTCATGCAGGATGGCTGATAGAGACGCTCATGGTTCAAAATTTTTTAGCGGCTCTGTTGATCTTCACGACAAGCCTCTATGCTGGCGGACCCCAGCAGCTATTCAATGGCAAGGACTTCGCTGGCTGGACTTTCGACATCATCGATCCGGCGGTGAAACCGGGATCCGTCTGGTTGGTGTCTGAGGGCATTTTAATCTGCAATGGACGCCCCCCCGGAGTCATGCGCTCGGTGAAAAATTACTCCAACTATGAACTCGCCGTGGAATGGCGTTGGGCACCCGGTGCGAAACCCGGTAATAGTGGCGTCCTCATTCACGCCTCGAAACCAAGGGAGATATTCGTCTGGCCGAAGTCGGTCGAAGTCCAACTCGGCCACGGCAATGCCGGCGATTTCTCGATGATCGGCGAAACTCTGACGGTCGCAAATGCCCAAGCGCAAGGCCACCGGTGGTGGAAAAAGGGCGAGGGTTACGAAAACCGCCCGGTGAATGGAACTCCGCCCGCATCCGGTGCGAGGACAAAAAACTAACGGTTTGGGTCAACGGAACGCTGA
>JAYVEJ010000057.1:0-2469 GCA_043748885.1 Luteolibacter sp.
TTACTGGACTTGCCAACGGACGCTAGAATTCATCGCGCGGCGTCGTGGGCACGGCTAACGGAGCGGTCAGCAGGGAAGGACACGACGACCGGACATTGGGAACTGATGGGCTGTGCGCTGGAGAAAGCGTTTGCGGCCTTCGAGTCATATCCGCCCGATTTGGTGGCGGAAATGGAAGCACGCGGCGGGGTGGAATTCATCGGCAACATCGCCGCCTCGGGAACTGAAATCCTAGTGCAACTGGGCGAGGAACACCTGCAGACCGGCAAGCCGATTCTCTACACCAGCGCGGACAGCGTGCTCCAGATCGCGGCGCATGAGGAGGTCTTCGGGCTGGAGCGCTTGTGGGCACTTTGCAAAACGGCGCGGGCGCTGCTAGACGAACGCGGCATCGGCATCGGCCGGGTGATCGCACGACCGTTTCTGGGAGACTCGCCGCCGAATTTCAAACGCACGGGCAACCGTCACGACTACTCGCTGATGCCGGGCGAGACCGTCTTAAACCGCCTGCAAGCGGCAGGCGTGACGACGATAGGCGTGGGAAAAATTTCGGATATTTTCGCCGGATCGGGGATTTCAGAATCCTATCCGACGAAGTCTAACGCCGAGGGCATGGCGGAGATTGATCGGCTGTGGCAGGAGCCGCGCGAACAACCTCATTTCATTTTCGCCAACCTCGTGGACTTCGATTCGCTCTACGGCCACCGCCGCGATCCCGAGGGCTATGCGCAATGTTTGCGAGAATTTGATGAATGGTTAGGCGGCTTCATCGAGCGGGTGTTGCCCAGCGATCTCGTCATTCTAACGGCGGACCATGGCAACGATCCCTATCATCCCGGCACCGATCACACGCGGGAACAGGTGCCGGTGTTAGTGCTCGGGAATGGCCGGAATTTGGAGGATGGCACGTTTTCCGATGTGACGAAATGGGTGGAAGAGCGGCTGATCCCCATGCCACGACGATCCGGCATAGAAAAACCGCAGGTGATCATCGTGATGGGCGTGGCCGGCTGCGGAAAGTCCACCATCGGAGCCATGCTCGCAGCGCGAAATGGCGGCAGCTTCTACGATGCAGACGATTTCCACCCTCCCGCTAACATCGCGAAAATGGCGGCGGGCCAACCGCTAGACGACCATGACCGCGCCCCGTGGTTAGAGCGACTGCGCCGTGAAGTGATCGATACCGTGCCCACTGCTGGCTTGGCGGTGCTGGCCTGCTCAGCGTTGAAAAAAGTCTATCGTGAGCAGTTGGGAGTCGGCGCCCCCGGCGTGGACTTGGTCTATCTGAAGGGCGATGCCGCCACGCTCACAAGCCGGCTCGCGGCGCGACCAAACCACTACATGAAGGCCGACATGTTAGAGAGCCAGCTTGCGATCTTGGAAGAGCCATCATCCACCGAAGGCACCAGCGTGGGAATCGAGTCGTCGTGTGAGGAAATCGTCGCCACCATTGAGGCGGCGCTGAATTTGCGGGCAGTTTGATGAAAGGCGCTTGGTGCGCCTGATTGGATTCGAACCAATGACCGCCCGCTTAGAAGTCGGATAATCATTGCGCAACCAACTGATATTCAAAGACTAAATTTTCTCAGTTTGTTCCATTTTCGCCATTAGATTGACTTTTACGGGCAATAATGCCAGTTTCGGGCATGGCCAAGCCCGTCCGATTCAGACCCGTTAGCACCGCCTCAGGATGGTGCATCAACATCCCCGGCAAGTATTCCGACAGCGGAGAACGACAGCGGCAGTTCTATCCGACGCGGGACAAGGCGAACGAAGCCGCCGCCGCGTTCAAGGACAAGGTAAAGGAATTCGGCACGATGGCCCGCGCCATCCCGCCGTCATTGGCCGAGGATGCCATTTCAGCCGCCGCCCTACTCGCCCCGCTTGGGATCACCTTGTTGGACGCCGTGCAACGATTTGTTGAGGCCGAGAACCGCAACCGGGCAAGCGTGACGGTGGAGGATGCCGTAGCGGCATTCCGGGCGACCGGCGAACCCAAGCAGGAAAAAGGAAGGGTCATCGAAGAAGGATGGAGCAAGAGCCAAGCAACCGCTTACCGGCTGCGGTGCGAAAAGCTCGTGGCGGAGTTCTCCGGGCGGATGATTTCCACGATCACCGGCGAGGAATTGCAAAAGCACCTCACCGACACCACGGCGGGACCAGGCGGATTCAATCAGAACTTGCGCCTTGTCCGCACGATCTGGAATTGGTCCGCCAAGCCGCCGCGAAAATGGTGCGACACCGAAGCAATCAAGCATCTGGACGCCAAAGGCACCGTTTCCGCTGAGGTTGGAACATTGACTGCCGCGCAGGCGGGCAAGCTACTCCAGACCGCAGAGAAGCACCTCCCTGATTGCGTTCCGGCGTTTGCCATCGCCCTCTTCACCGGAATGCGCCAACAAGAGATCGACCGGCTAACACCCGGCGATATCACCATGGACGGGATCACCGTGCCAGCCACAAGCGCCA
>JAYVEJ010000058.1:0-16968 GCA_043748885.1 Luteolibacter sp.
GATACGCTCCATGAACCAAATTGGCGCATGTCACCCACGCTAGAACAACGGCTCGCCCTGCGCGAGCGTCCTAACGGCTCACCGGTCATGCGCCAGACTTGGGCCGGACTGTTGTTTGCCCACTGGCCGGTCGCTCCCGCGCTGATCGCGGCGAGGCTGCCGCCGGGATTGCATGTCGATACCTACGACGGCCAAGCATGGCTCGGAGTGGTGCCGTTCTTCATGGAGCGGGTGCGCCCGGTCGGTCTGCCACCGCTGCCGTGGCTCTCGTGGTTCATGGAACTCAACCTCCGCACTTACGTTCACGACGACTCAGGCAATGCTGGCGTGTGGTTTTTCTCGCTCGATTGTGACCAGCCGCTCGCCGTGGAAATCGCGAGGCGCGCGTTTCACCTGCCTTATGAACACGCGGTGATGCGCCAGGTTAGAACTGGCAACCGCATCGAGTATCACAGCCGGAGGAAAGCCATCGACGCGCTGGATGCGGAGTTCATTTACGAAATGCCGAGCACCACGCGAGCCGCCGAGGCGGGTTCGCTCGACTGGTTTCTGGTGGAGCGTTATCTGTTATTTTCGGCCAATCCTGCGAGCAGGATCTTCAAAGGGCGGGTCCATCACGCGCCCTATCAGATCGCTTCGGCGGCGTGCGAGCGGCTGTCCACAGAGCCGCTGCGGCTCAATGGATTTCCGGTGCCGCCCGAGCCACCAGCATCGGTCCTAACTGCCGCGCCGGTGGAGGTGACGATCTACCCACTGCGGAGATGTTAGGCTGATAGGAGGAAGGGACGTCTCGTCACTCCTGACTCGCTTCCAGCTCCGCGACCGTCACGCGGTCGCGTTTCTTTAGGAAAAACAACGCGCCTAATCCGGCCCAGAACACATTGCACGCGAAGCCTGCGAGCGACGCGGCGACGGCCGTTTCAGGTGGCACGCCTGCCAGGTCTTTCATCAGCACTTCGAACAATTTTTCGCGGACGCCTACGCCTGCGATCGAGATGGGCATGCCGCTGATCGAGTCGATCACTGGCATGGCAGAGATCACGGCGGCATACTCTGCTTTTCCGCCGACGGCTCTCATGCCGCAGTAGTATGAGGAGAAATAAGCAAACAACATGAAGAACGAAGCGATCAACCCGGCGAGGGCATACTTCCAGTTTTTCCGATAGATATCATATAACTCCGGGATCTTACTCATGAACGGCCACCGGGCGAAGCGACCATTGCTATGGATCCGCCGATGGACGGGCGGTGAGGCGCAGACGAAAATCATTAGCACCATCGCCAAGCCGCCGCCCAGATAGAACCAAGCGAAATGAATGACCCCGCGACCCAGGATGCTTTGGTGGACGATGGCGTCGAACTTCGCGACCGAGATGATGAAAAATAACACCGCCAGTGAAACCAGTCCTGCTAGATGGTCTGCCATCACTGCCATGGCGATGACAAGTTTTCTTCCCGGATGATCGCGCATCAGCAGGATAATCCGTGCGGCATCGCCACCGAGTCCGCTAACGGAAGCGAGGCTGAAGAGGCTATCGATCATCGTCAGCTCCACTGCCCGGCCCAAGCTAACAGCCAAGGCTTGGCCGCGTAGAAACAACCACCATCTCATGCCTTGGAAGACGATGGCGATGCCAGCCAGCGCGGCACCGCCACCGAGCCAGCGGTAGTCGATGGCACCCGGGCGAGTGAAAATGGAACGATCAATTTTCACCTGAGAAAACGCCCACCACAGGCACAATCCGGTGAGCGCTAACTTGAGGCAGAAGATGAGAAATGCTTTCATGCAAGCCGGGAAAAACCCACTGGCTTAGGCGGATTTCTCAATCTCGCAGGCGATGGTTTCCACGCTTTCTAGGATGCCTTTCGCGGCGTCGGAATTGCCGATTTTCAGGCCAAAATGTTTTTCCAGACCGACGACGAGTTGCAAGGCATCCACCGAGTCGAGGCCCAAGCCACCGCCGCCGAAGATCGGGATGGTGTTGCTGATTTCTGATGGGGCTTGGTCGAGCATCAACTCTTCCACCATCACTTCTTTGATCTTATGTCGGAGTTCCTCGCCTTGCATGATTGTGTAGTTAGAAAATGCCGCCGTCGATTTTCAGAGCGGCTCCGGTGATATAAGCAGCCTCGGTGCTGGCGAGGAAATAAATCGCAGCGGCGACTTCCTCCGGCTTGCCGAAGCGGCGCAGCGGGATGCCGCGCTGGGCGATTTTTCTCGCCTCCTCATCCATGCCGCCGAGCGCTTCGGTCTCGATGAAGCCGGGCAGCAGCGAGTTCACGGTGATGCCGGCACGGGCGACTTCTTTGGCCAGAGTCTGGCTGAGCGCGACCACGCCAGCCTTGGCGGCGGCGTAGTTGGTCTGGCCTAACGGCGGTAGCACCGCACTGAGCGAGGCGATGTTAATAATGCGGCCGAAGCGCTGGCGCATCATCGGCGTGACAGCGGCGCGGCAGCCGTGGAAAACCGAATCCAGATTCGCGGCGATCACCGAGTGCCACGCGTCATCGGGCATCACGGCTAACAGACAGTCGCGGTGCATGCCGGCGTTGTTGACGAGCACGTCGAGGCGACCGTTGGCTTCGATGATTTTTTCAACCGCCGATTTCCATGCGTCGGCGCAGGTCACTTCCAGATCGATCAGGCGGCAGCGCCCGGCGTGCTCCGCCGCGAGGATTTCCGCCTGCTCACGATTTTTCCGGACCCCGAGCCACACGCGGGCCTCGGGATCGTGCCCGAGGAAATAGCGAGCGATCCCCAAACCGAGGCCGCCGTTTCCACCTGTGATCAAAATTGTCCGCACGGCGCGACCATCACCGCCGCGCCAAGAGGGGTCAATTTCAATACCGACTCGCAGCCTTTTTGTCGCGGACCCGCGGCCTAACTGATTGGCTCATTGCCCGGCTTCCACTTGATATTGCAACCACTGCTCGGGTAAGGGCGGGCCAGCGGCTGCTCGCCGCCAAGCATCCGCCGCACCGCTTCCCGCAAATCCCCGCCGTGCGGAGCCAGCCCGCTGCGAGGGCGCGAGTCGTCGAACTGACCGGCGTAAAACAATTTTCCCGAGTTGTTAAAGAGGAAGAAGTCGGGTGTGCAAACCGCGCCGTGGGCCTTGGCGACTTGTTGGGATTCGTCGAGCAGGTAGGGGAAATCCCAGCCTCGCTCAGCCGCAAATGCCTTCATCGGCTCAGGCCCATCCTGCGGGTATTTTTCGAGATCGTTAGAATTGATCGCCACCGTGGTCACTCCTTGGGCGGCGATTTCGCGGGCGAATTCTCCCACCGCGTCCGCCAGATGGACCACGAACGGGCAGTGGTTGCAGGCGAAGATCACTAACAACCCGCCCGCTCCGGCAGCCTCCGCGCGGGTCACCCTTTTGCCGTAAGCATCGGGTAATGAGAAATCGGGGGCGCGGTCTCCCGGGCTGAGTTGGAAGGACGATTGGACTTCGGACATGGCGGCAACCTATCACCAATCCCTGCTGGGCAAAACGGTTTTCTGGCTTTGACCGGCGGCGGTTCCACTGCCAGCGTCCGCCGCCATGCCAGACGGACTTTCATCGGCGGAGCTGCTCCGCTACTCGCGCCACTTGCTCATCCCGGCAGTGGGCGAGGCTGGCCAACTGCGGCTGAAAAACGCGGCGGTCTTGTTAGTCGGAGCCGGGGCGTTAGGCTCGCCCGCCGCGCTCTATCTGGCCGCCGCCGGCGTCGGCAGGCTAGGTCTGGTGGATGCGGATGTGGTGGACGCATCCAACCTCCAACGGCAAATCCTGCATGGCGAATCATGGCTCGGGAAACCCAAACTCGAAAGCGCCGCCGCCCGTCTGCTAGAGGTCAACCCGCATGTGCAAGTCGAGCGTCATCCCGTGAGATTCACTCCGGAAAACGCCATGGAAATCGCCAGTGCGTATGACATTCTGGTCGATGGCTCGGACAATTTTCCCACCCGGTTTCTAACGAACGACACCGCGTTTCTCCTCAAGAAGCCGCTCGTCTATGGCGCGATCCATCGCTTCGACGGCCAGACCGGGGTGTTCGCGCCGCACCTCGGCGGGCCGTGCTACCGCTGTTTGCTGCCTAACATGCCACCGCCCGGCAGCGTCCCCTCATGCCAAGAAGCGGGGGTGTTAGGCGTGCTGCCCGGCATCATCGGCTCCTTGCAAGCGATGGAAGCACTCAAGCTCATTCTCGGCATCGGCGTGGTGCCGTTGGGCAAGCTGACTTGCTATGACGCGCTCAACAGCGCGTTCCGCAGCCTCAAGCTCAACCGCGATCCGCAATGCCGCCTCTGCGGCGACCACCCTGAGATCCAATCTGTTTCGAATGCGGAAACCACCGCCACCGCCACCTGCGATTTTACCCCTGACCACATGGAATCTATTACCACCACTGAACTCCGCGCCCTTCTAGCAGGGAAATTTGAAGGACTGCTCATCGACGTCCGCGAGCCGGATGAATACGCACTCGCCCACATCGAAGGCTCACGCTTGATCCCGCTGAAAACGCTGCCAGATGAGTTAGCCAGTCTGCCGACCGACCGCGAGATCCTCGTCCACTGCAAGGTCGGCGGTCGCTCCGCCAAGGCCGTGCAACTGCTGCTAGACCACGGCTTCACCCGCGTCAAGAACGTGGCCGGTGGGATGGACGCGTGGCTGGCGGAGAGCTAACTCCACCGCCCCTCATTGGCCGGGGCGATTCGGAGATCGCCCCTCCTTGCGACTTCGCGCGAGTTTCAGTTGCACCCCACAGGCACATCAATGCACGGTCTTCGTGATTTCATGAGTGCTAAAAAGATTCCCCGCAAGAAGAAGTCTGCCATTCCCGTGCCGCCCGCGAGTGACTGGCGCACCACCGACGAGGACGAAATCCATCGTCGCGTCCAGCGCGCCATCGACGAGAAACACGCCATCACCAACCTCCACTCCGAGCATCCGGTGTTCTCGAATTTCCAGGTGAACTCGCCCAGTGGGATGACCTATCAGGTAGAAATTCGCGAGCTGAAATCACGCGCTTTCTCCTGCACTTGCCCGGATTTCCGCATCAACGGCCTCAACACCTGCAAGCACATTGAGGCCGTCCTCATTTGGCTCAAGCGCCGTCACAAGGGTGCCGTCCGCGCTGCTGAGAATCTTGGCTCGGCCCGCATCGACCTCGTCCCCTCTGGCGACATTCTTCACATCGAGCGCAACCTAACCGCTCTCCCACCTTCCCTCTGCCAGCTCTTCGATTCTAACGCCAAACTCCTCCCCGAGGTGGATCCCGCCGAGGCACTCGCGAAACTCCGCCGCAGCCCGAAAGTCCGCATTTCGCAAGACGTGGCCACCTTCCTCGAGTCCCGCCGCCGCGTGGAGGAGCGCGTCATTCTCCGCCGCGATTACGAGTCCGGCGTCATCGAAGGCCGCCACCCAGAGCACGTCACCCTCTGCCCGCTCTATCCCTATCAGCGCGAGGGCATGCTCCATCTCGCCTTCGCCGAGCGCGCCCTGCTCGCCGATGAGATGGGCCTTGGCAAAACCATCCAGGCCATCGCCGCCTGCGCCCTGCTCCATCATTTGGGAAAAGCCACCCGCGTCCTCGTCGTCACCCCGGCCTCGCTTAAAGCCGAGTGGGAGGAGCAAATCCGTAAGTTCACCACCCTTACCCAGCGCCTCATTTACGGCCCCCGCTCCGCCCGCGCTAGCTACTACGCCGACAGTAACCCGCCGTTTTTCACCATCGTCAACTACGAGCAAGTCGTCTCTGATAGCCTCGACATCAACGCCCGCCTCAAGCCCGACATTATCGTCCTCGACGAAGCCCAGCGCATCAAAAACTGGACCACCAAGACCGCCCAAGCCGTCAAGCGACTCGATAGCCGCTACGCCTTCGTCCTCACCGGCACCCCCATCGAGAACCGCATCGACGAGCTTTACTCAATCGTCGATTTCCTCGATCCCACGCTGCTAGGCCCACTGTTCCGCTTTAACCGCGACTTCTATCAGTTCGACGAAAAAGGCCGTCCGTCCGACTACCGAGACCTCGCCGCCCTCCGCGAACGCGTCCGCCCCGTTCTCCTCCGCCGCCGCAAACACCATGTGGAAACCGAGCTGCCCGAGCGCACCGACCGCAATCACTTCGTCCAGCTAACACCCGCCATGCGGGCCGAGTATGACGAGCTGAAACAACAAGTCTCCCAGCTCGTCCAGCGATCCGCCAAACGCCCGCTGACCAAGAAGGAATCCGACCTGATGATGATCCTGTTAGCGATGATGCGGATGATTTGCGACTCGCCATCCATCATCAAAAACCGCGAATGCCAAGACTGCCCCAAGCTCGACGAACTCGCCCGCGTCCTCGACGAGGCCCTCTCCGATCCCGATGTGAAAATCATCGTCTTCTCCGAGTGGGAAGGGATGTTGAAACGAGTCCGCGCCTGGGCTGACCAAAATTCTATCGGTTACGCATGGCACACCGGCAGCGTCCCCCAACAGAAACGCCGTGGCGAGATCCTCGCCTTCCGGGATGACCCTAACTGCCGCCTGTTTCTCAGCACCGACTCCGGCGGCGTAGGACTCAATCTCCAGCACGCCAGCGTCGTCATCAATTGCGACCTGCCGTGGAATCCCGCCCGCCTAGAACAACGCATCGCCCGCGCTTGGCGGAAACATCAGCGCCGCCCCGTCACCGTCGTCAATCTCATCGCCGAGAACACCCTCGAACACGCGATGTTAGAAACTCTCGCCAACAAGATGACCCTCGCCGAGGGCGTCCTCGACGGCACCGAGAAATCCCTCTCAGAAGCCAAGCTCAAGCGCGGTCGCGAAGCCAACATTGCCCGTCTCCAACAGATTCTATCCATCACCCCGGACGAGAAAACCACCCCGCCAGCGCCACCCGCAGATCCCGCACTCGCCTTCGCCGAGCGCGCCGCCGAAGCCCTCGGTCACGCGCTGCTTCACTGCCAAGAAGCCATCCTCCCCGGCCAAAACTCACCCGTCCTGCTCACCGTCCTGCGTGATCCCACCCGCGCCGCTGCCGTCTCCGCCCTCTTCCACGATACCGACTGGCGCGGCAATCCACCGCAGCTCCACCTCCTCGACGAGTCCACCTGGTCCGCCCTCCAACAGCTCGCCGCCAGCGGCCTGATCACCTTCAACACCCGCGCCACCCGCCCACTCACAGGCGAGGTGCCAACCCCACCCGCTCTAACTCCCGAGCAACTTCAACGCATCGCCGATCTGCGCACCTTCGCCGCAAAGAAACAAAAGGTCGCGCAGCTCCTCATCGCCGCCGACCTCGCCGAAGAAGCCGAACCCCACCACCAAGCCGCCGAAAAAGCCCTCGCCGAAGCGTCCGCCATAATGCGTGAATTGAATGTAATTCCCGATTTAAAATAACAACTAATCATCTCCATGCTGATGGAGCCAGATAGGGTCAGCGTTCCGGCGGATGAATTCATCCGCGTCCATGCCATCGATGGTAGGCGGGCGGCGGACTCGGACTTGCTTGCCGTTCATGAAGACGGTCATGAAGTCTTTCTTGCGCTGCTTTTTCGCGGCACGTTGGACGGCGGTTAGTTTCTTTTTCGGCTTTGCCATAAGCTCTATTTGAGGTGCGGAATGATGGTGCTGGTTCTGCTGCATTTATCTATTCCTTCACCCATTCATCCGCGTTGATGATATAGTCGAAATAGTCGGATGGCTCAATGGTGGGATCGAGTTCGCCGGAATGAATGAGGACGGTGCGGACGGATTGGGATTTCGGTAGCTTGAGCTTCGCCACTTTTCCCCGGACTTCTTCGATGACCTCGCTGCCGATGTGGCGGCGGAACTTCATCTCACAGACATAGATCGCTTGCCGGGTGCGGATGAGGAGGTCGATCTGGCAGGCTTGCTGGCGTTGAGTTTTACTCTGGACGTAGGGTCCGGCGTTGAGGACGGCGCGGGTTTTTAAGCCGAGGCGCTCGCAGACTTCATCCAAGCTGTCGAGAATAAGAGTCTCGAACTGATAGCCCATGATGATATCCCATGCTTCCAGCAGCTCGATGGCCACACGCTGATAGAGTCCTTTGAGCACCCGCTCGCGCACCGGAGCTATATATTTCAAATAGAAACGAAGGTAGTTGTCGGCGATCCGGTAGCGGTGGTCGCGCGGGCGAGCTCTCCCAGTGAGTGGATCGAAGAAGCGCTCTTTGCGGATGAAGCCGGCCAATTCCAGATCGGTTAGTGCATCTCCCAAGCTGCCACCGCGTTCGCGTTTGAGGATGTTGCTGATTTCCTGAAGGGTCTTGGGTCCGCTCACCAGCGTGCTCGCGATGTCCCGGCAAGTCGCGGCGCGGCGGCTGAAGATATCATGGAAAATACGCTCGAATTCATTGAACAACATGCCGCCCTGGTTGAAGCAAAGCCGCTCAATGTTTTCCTCCGCGCTGCGGGACGGCATGAGTTGTTCGAGGTAGCCGGGAACGCCGCCGGTCACCGCGAGCATCCGCCATTTGTCTGCGGCACTCACCCGCGCCGCGCGATTTCCCCAGAACGCTGGGCATTCTGATAGAGGCAGTGGCTTGAGGTGAAACTGCCACGAGCAGCGACCGACGAAGCCGGTGCTGTTGAGGATATTTTCCTCGATCCACGAGGAGACCGAGCCGCAGAGGACGAGGGTCAATCCGGGGATTTTTGAGAAATGCAGATCCCACGCGGTTTTCAGATGTCCGGCAAAATCTTTGTCGCCGATGGCCATCCAGGAAATCTCGTCGAACAGCAACACGACCGATCCCTTCGCAGGCAGTTGGCTGGCAAGAAGCTGGAACGCCGTAGGCCAGTCATCCAGCGCCACCCGCGGGGACGGGGTTTGTTTCGCAAGGTGGCCGCTGAAGGCATCGAGCTGGTCCTGCCGCAAAATCCCTTCGCGTGGTGGCAGGCCGATGAAGGACATGAAATGATCGGCGGAAACTGCGCACTCCTCAATGAGACGGCTCTTCCCGATCCGCCGCCGTCCCTGGCATGTCACCAGCGACGCGGTCTTCTTTTTCAAGAGTTCCGCGAACTCCCGTCTCTCTGCCTGTCTGCCGATGAAGCCGTCCATGTCGATTTGGTGCCTGAAAAATGTGGATCTAATCGGGCACGAGATCGACATGTTGTCAATCTCGTGCCTGAGTTCTTCCAAAACTTTCAGGCACCAAATCCACACTTTGTCGATTTCGTGCCTGAAAAAGATGGATCTAATTGGGCACGAGATCGACATGTTGTCAATCTCGTGCCTGAAAAAATCAGGGCTTCCGTCGCAGATGCGCGGTGGCGCGGAGGATGGCATCAAGCGTGGCGTCCAGATGTTTGCCGAGGTCTTCTGCTAGAAAACGGAGCACATGGCAGCCATTCTCTTGAAGCAGCGCGTCTTTGCGCCGGTCCCGGCGATAGATCACCGGATCGGAGAGATGCTGTGAACCGTCGATCTCGATGGCGAGCTTGAGTCCGGCGGCAAACAGGTCGATCTCCATTTCGCTCCAACCATCAAAGGGGATCGGGAGTTTGCGATTCAATTGGAACAGGCCGTTAGTTTCTGTGAGAGATTGGAGGCGTTGGAAAAGAAAGGCTTCCGAGGCACTGCGGGCACGGGCTTGGTCGGTGTTAGTGCGAGTGGCGGTGACGAACAGATTACCAAGCGGGACATCCACACCATCGCGGATCAGCCGACGGACGCTGGCGGCGTAGTCGTTTTTCCAAACGGGATCGATGGGCAGCGGAACCTCATTCGGCCAGTCAGGTAGGGCGCTAGCAGGTAACAGAATGGTGTAGCCGACCGCTTCGTAGCCCGCGCAGCGCTTGTCGAACATGCGCGAGAGCATCGGGATGTCGAGATCGGCGTAGTCATGGATTCTAACCTCATGCTTGCCGTCGTGGTGACGATGCAGGCGGCCAGCATATTGGGCGACGATGCCACGCCATGAAACGGGCATGGTGAGAAAGAGGGTGTCCAGCCGCGAGTCATCGAAGCCCTCGCCAATGAACTTGCCAGTGGCGATGACGACTCGGGATTCGTCAGCGGGGACGGCAGCGAGTTGGGCGATCGCCTCACGCAAAGATTTCCGGCCCATGCCACCTTGGAGGATGATGAGATGAGGCGCATGAGGGCGAATCAAGTCTGCGAGGGCGGTGATGTGGTCGGTGCGTTCGGTTAGGACTAACGGCGAGCGACCTTCACCCAGCGCGGAAATGACATCGTCGCAGATCAGCGCATTTCGCGGCTCGGAGCGGATGATTTCAGCACAAAGGTTTTGATATTCCATGCGTCTATCAGGAGTGGGTTCAGCGACAGAGCGCAGGCCAGTCGGGCGGACGATGACATGGTGGGAAAATGGCCGGGCGTCCGCTTGTTGTTTGGCATCCACCCGATGGCGGACGGGGCCGCACTGCATGAAGATGATCGGGTGATGACCATCTTTCCGCGCCACGGTGGCAGAGAGGCCGAGTATAAAGCGGGCCTTGGCACGGCGGGCGACGAGTTCGAAACTCTGCGCTGATAGATGATGACACTCATCAATAATGAGCTGCCCATAGTCCGCCACGCGATCATCGACGACGCCCTTGCGGACAAGGCTTTGAATAAGTGCAACGTCGATTCCGCCAGTGAGTTTCTTATGGCCACCGCCGAGCCGCCCGATGGACCTAGCGGCCAGGTCGAGGAATGAGGAGAGACGCTCGATCCATTGTTCTAGCAGTTGCTGGCGATGGACTAGGATGAGGGTATTCACGCCACGGCTGGCGATGAGCGATGCTGCGACCACAGTTTTTCCAAAGGCGGTGGTGGCCGCTAGAACTCCGCTGTCATGAGCAAGCATCGCGCTGGCGGCGACTTCTTGGTCCGGGCGGAGAGTTCCTGAAAATCTAGCTTCCACCGGGTTTCCCGCAACTCGCTCATCACGGATGACGGGGTTGATTTTGAGTTCGGAGAAAAGTGATAGCAGATCGTCCATGCAGCCCCGTGGCAGACCGATGTGGGTGGGCAAGTCGTCTGCACAAGCGATGACACGAGGTATGGCGTGAGTTGATAGCCGCATGGCCTGCGCACGATAGAACTCGGGGTTCTGAAAAGCAGCGAGGCGCAGCAGACGATTGCGCAAGGCGGGAGGTAATGTTGATTTTGATAGATAGATCAAATCGGCCAACACCACTTCGATTTCCTGCCGCAGCGGATCCATGATAGGTGGTTCGCGATGCGGACGGGATGGCGGAGTATTCCATGGCTCAGGTTCACTATCAGGAGATAGGGCGAAGCGCACACCCATGATGCGACCGCGGTTTTCCGCATCTTGCGCAAGGGATTCGATCCGCTCGCGGGACAAGCGGGTGATGGATGATAGAAAAGCCCACGGATCTGGTGTGGAGTGAAGGCGTCATCCACGAACAAGCTGTTGCCATTTTCCCGCGAGGCTTTCTGCATGGGCAGGGCGATTAGATTTCCAAAGCCGCCCCTCGGCAGAGTGCCTTGGTTAGGGAAAAACCGGTCATATGAATTGAGTCCGAGTTCTGGTCTGCGCTCCATCGTTGCCGTGAGAATAAGGGAGCCTAACTTGCGGGCGAGCGTGGCGGGAATCGCTTCTGTGAAAAACAACCAGACATGTCCGCCATTGCCCGAGCGCGAGCGTTCGAGTGCAGCGGGGATTTGCAGATGACGACAGGTTTCCATCACTGCGAGCACATCTTGTTGCCATAACTCTTTGTCGAAATCTATAGCGAGAAAGTAGCAAGTCTCGTCCGCAAGCATCGGATAGACACCCGCAACAAAGTCTTTTCCCGCCGGGTCTCTTCCCGATAAATGGCAACGGATGACTTCATCGGTCACCGGCAGGAAAGCACGGTGCGGACAATCGCCGCATTTGATCCGTGGCTTCTCACAAATGCCGCGGACCCATTCGTTAGCGCAGGCCGGGGCATATCCTTTCCGGCCGGTTTTCGTATTCTCGAAACGGCGCGGATAGATATCCTGACGACCTCGAAATAACGAGCGGAACAACGCAATCTTCTCACTGGAAGTGCTGCGTGCATGAACGCAAGCAACTCTAACTGCCGCTAGTTGACCATCGGCAATATCACTCATGTCTTAAAGTGACCTTCCGGCGGAGCGATGTCGAGAAGTGGAGAAGAGCCCCTTCAGTCCTCATCCGGTTTTGCTAGATCCGTCTTTGGACATCCCTCGAAATTAGTGCGCGATGCGAATCTGTCACCCAGTCCGGCATCCTCCGGTTGGAGCATCTCAATCCTAGGATTGTCGCCGGATTTCGCGCTTGGGTTGCCGCAACTCGCGTCCATAGACTGCCGCCCGCCACATGTCCCTGCCGAATCTCAGTGAAAAACTCCTCGCCACCGTTTCGCGGGATTTTTTCCGTCCGCTGACCCGGCCGTCGGCGGCGATTTACGTCGATTGCGCGGAACGCTTGGCCGAGGTCGCGGGCGAGGCCGGGCGGATTCCCCATGCCGAGGCGATCGCGTTGATCCGGGAAATCCTTGCCGCCCACCCGGACATCGTGCTCGACGATGACGAGGGCGCGTCCCTCCGCGATGCCCGCCAGCGCGCCGGGCAGTTTTTCAACCGCCTTTGCGACTCGCGCTGGTTAGAAGATCAACAACTCGGCCTGCACGAACGCTGGGCACTCGTTTCTCCCGGCCTGCGCCCGCTGCTCCGACTGCTGCGCGAACTCGCCGAGGATGAAATCGCCGAGCTCAAAACCTTCGCCGACACCGTCCGCGGCGTCTGTGAAACCCTCGAACGCCCGAACATCCTCGACCCGCGCCTGCAGGAGCCGGACGAAATCCGCAGCACGGTCACCGACTGCAATGCCCGCCTCGAGAGCGCGATCATTCAGCTCCACGGCGTGGAAAAACTCATCTCTCTTTTCGACCGCCGCCAGCGCCTCAGTGACTCGCCGGCGGAAACGCTGCGGTTGTTATACGCCGAGTTTGGCGCGGGCCAGCACATGGTTTGCTACGATGCCCTTCGTAGAAACGGTCTGCTGCCCAGGCTCCAAGTGCTGCGCTCCTACATCGCCGACCGCCGCGATGATCCGTTAGTCAAAGAGCGTCTAGCAAAAGGACTCGCCGCCCACTATCACTGGGATGAAAATGAGTCCTACCATCGCGCGGAAAAAGCCCTCCGCGATCTCGAACACCGGCTGTCCGCCATCCGCCTCGTCGCCGATGCCATCGACGCCCGGATGGCCTCGTTCAACCAGCTTTCCCAACAACGCTACCGCTACCAAACCGAACTGCGCGGCCGTCGCCCGGAAATCGTCAAAAACTATTGCGACTCGATCAACGCCGCCCACGAAGGCACGCGCCTCGCCGCCCTGCGCGACGCCGCACCCGACTTCGCGCCGCTCGTTCCCGAGGTGAAATTCTTCTTCGGCAGCGAGTCGCTCGCCCGCACCCGCCGCGTCAAAGCACCGGCGGATCTAACGTTTGGCAGCGACTCCGGTGGTCGCGATGAATCCGCCGAGGAAACGCTCGCCGCCCTCCGCGAACGCCAACGCCTCGCCCTAACACCCCAACGCGCCGCCCGCCTCGTCGCCCGCCTGCTGCCGGAAAAATCCAGTGTCGTCATGACCTCGGATTTCATCGCCGCCGACCTCGATGAAATGCTCGATCTGCTGGCCATCGCCGCCTACGAGCACGCCGTCACCGCCGACGGCCAGCGCGTGAAATGGACCATCGACGGCCCCGGCAAAACCAGCGGCCTCACCCCAGAAAAAATCCCCGCTGACATCCACGCTGGGTGGAACGTCGAGCGATTTCAGATCCGAAGAAGTTGATGGTGGAAAGTTGATAGTTGATGGGAAGAGAAAGAATTTCCGCCAGCATTTCAATCGCCTCTTCTCTATCAACCATCAACTCTCAACCATCAACCTCTCCCAATGTCCGATCCTAACTGGCCCCGCTTCTGGCCCGATGTCCCCGATGACGACCGCCCGGCGATCCGCGAAATCCTCGCCGAGCTGATCGGTCGCGGCACCTTGCTCGGCAGCAGCGGCGCGGGGCGCGATCATTTCCTGCTCGCCCGTGATCACTATCAGGATCACCTCAAGGACTACCTCGCGCCGCTCGGGCTGGAGCTCATCATCGACGACGATTTCTTCATCCTCCAAGCCCGCCCGCGGCCCGAGGCTTGTCACTTGCTCGCGCAGTTCACCAAGGATGAAACGCTGCTGTTGTTAGTTCTGTGGCGCGTCTGGGACGACCACCGGACGAACGAAGCCAGCAGCGCGGTCATCCTCACCGTCGATGATTTGTGGACGCGCTTCCGCAACACCTTCGACAAGATCGAGCCGCCGGAGAAGACTCACCTCGACTCGTTGTTAGGCCGGCTGAAACGCCACCGCTTGATCCGCACCCACAAGCCGGACGGTGCGCTCCAACTCGGTGAGACGCTCATCGAAATCCTACCCAGCCTGCCGCGGGTGATTCCGTTTGACAGCCTCGAATCCTGCCTTGCCCGTGCCGCCCTCTATCAACCCGCCGCTGAAGCCTGAAATGAAAACCCGCGTCCACCTCAGCCGGATCCTCGCCATCAACTGGTATGGCTACCGCCGCTTCATCGACGTCTCCGGACTCTCGCTCATCACCGGGGCTAACGGCTCGGGAAAAAGCGTGCTGCTAGACCTCATCCAGTTCGTGATGCTCGGCGAGTCGCTGAGCCGTTTTAACAAAGCCGCCGCTGGCTCCGGCAGCGGTCGCTCGTTGCGCGGCTACTGCCTTTGCGACACTAACACCCAGGGCAACGACGGCCAGGAACGCTACCTGCGCCCATCCGGCGTCACTCTAGCAGGCCTGGAATTTGTCTGGCCGTTGGCAAAAGGCGAGGCCACCCCGCGCCGCGAAACGTGGGGTGCGCGGATCGAGTTCGAAGGCCCGACGGCCAAGGCCCGCACGCTGTGGTTCACCATTCCGAACCGCCTGGAGCGCGAGGATTTCCTCAGTGCCGAGCTCGATCCAGACGCTGTCGCCTTCATGTCCGAGGAGGAATTCCGCGTGCATGTGAAACGCGATCTCGGCGGCGAGGTGTTCGACCGCCAGGCGTCATACCTCGATGAAATGGGTTCGCGCAGCCACCTTGGTTTTGATCGGGTGCAGATGAACAAAACGTTGCCAAACTCGATGGCGTTCCAGCCGGTCGAGTCGTTCGAGAAGTTCATCCGCGACTACTTGCTAGAGCCGGGATTGCCGGACGTGAAAGCCGTCCGCACCAGTGTCGATGCGCACCGCCGGGCGCAGGAGCGCTTGGAAAAAATGCACGACCAGCACGCCCGGCTCGTCCGCATCAGCGAGCGGCACCAGGAATTTCTAACCGCCCGCCGCGACGCGCGGTTGCACGGCCATTTGCGCATCGCGCTGGGCCACGAGCAAAAGCTCGAAAATCTAACTTCACGCGAGACCGAGCTGGAGCAACTGCGCTCGCAGAATGCCGAGACCCGCGCCGACTACGAGTCCGCGCTGAGCGAGCGCAACGAGTTGGATTCGCAACTCGCGAAGATCCGCCTCGTCGCGGGCAATGACCTTCAGATCACCCGCCTCGCCGAGGATCGCAGTCACCGGGATGAAGTCGCCCGCGAGCTGGACGCGCTGCGCGAAACGGAAAAATCAGCCCGCCAGTTTCTCCACGACCGCATCCAGTATTGGAAACAATGGCTGCGCCTCGCGCAGGAGTTCGGGTTGGTGGAACCAGAGTCTGCTGCGGATTGGCTCAAACAAATGCAGGGTGCCGACGAGTCCGCCGCGCTGGATGCTGCCCAGCGGATGCCACGGATCTATCAGGCGTTAGTGAACGATGCCCGCGAACGACTGCGGCCGGTCGAGGAGGAAATCAAGCTGCTCGAAAACCGCGAATCGCGACTGCGCCGTGAGTTGGACGATCTCGATCACAAAGGCAGCGCTGCGCCGTCGCCGCTGCTAGATGCGCTAAAGTCCCGCGGCCAGCGCGCGGATGCATTTGGCCGCGTGATCGAAGTGAAGGCCGAGGCCGAGCCATGGTGGCCGTTGCTCGAATCGCTGCTAGGAAACAAGCGCGGCGCGGTGCTGGCCGAAGATTTTAAAGCGGCTTGGGAACAAGCGCGCCGCCTCGGCCACATCGACGAGCCGCTGGTCCATCCCGGAGAAATTTCAGGTTCCAAGGACGCCAAGCCGGGAACAGTCGCCGCGTTTTTTGAAACGAAGCACGAACTCGCAAAAGCTTACCTCCAGCATCTTTACGGCGATCTAATCGCGGTCGAAAAAGTCAGTCAGCTCGACTCGCATCCCCGCGCGTTTTCCAAAGACGGCTGGCTCAAAGACCCGCCGCATCGGCAGCATTTCCAGCCAGCCAAGGAGTTCACCATCGGCGAGGAAGGCCTGCGTCGGCTGCGCACTTTGCGGCAGGATGAACTCGCCGAAGTGAAAGAGGAACTCACTTTGAAACTTCGTTTGCGCGAGGATTGGCGGATGTTCCTGCATCGCGGCGAACAATGGACGTTAGACAAAGCGGAGCCGCCCGCAGGCAGTTCGAAGCTGCGGGATTTACCCCGCCTCCGCAAGGAACTCGCCCAGCTCGACGAGACGATCCGCCTGCTCGCCACGCCGGAACGCGAGGCGACGGTGGAGAAACTCCGGGTGTTGGAGAAAACCTTCCAAGGCGTGATCGAGCGCACCGGGCGGCTTGCGAACAGCATCGAAAAATTTGCGCAGCAAGAGCGGTTGTTACAAGACAGCATGGCTGCGCTGATAGAGGATGAGGCCGCCTCGTTGACCCAGCGCCAACTCAGCCGCGAGTCGTTAGAAGGCATCCGCGAGGCGGAGATTTCCGAGCTGATCACCGCCGCTCGCCATCAATTTCCCAAGTGGCAGCAGCGGCTCGACGCGGCGGCGGAAATGGCGCGCATCCGCGAGTTCGATTCGGACAAGGCCCGCTTCGATCGTGATTTGGAACGCAATGCCCTCGCCGAAAAACACCCGGAAACCGCCGAGG
>JAYVEJ010000059.1:0-6554 GCA_043748885.1 Luteolibacter sp.
GCGATCATCCTAGTCGCGCTGAACTATCTAGCAGCGCATTATTTCAGCCGCTTCGATCTGAGTCGGGACGGTGCCTACACACTCTCTAACTCCACCACCCGCTACCTCATGGACAAGGCGGTGCGGGAGCGGGAAAAGCCGATGAAATGGATCATGGCCTTCCGCCGCAGCTCGCCATTTTACGAACGGGTGCGGGTGCTCGCTGAGGATTACGCCCGGCTATCCGGTGGCAAGATTGAGTTAGAAATCGTCGATCCGCTGCGCAGCGCCGACCGCACGCAGGAGGTGACTGCGGCCTACGGGCTGCCGCTCACGAAAGACCTAATCATCATGGACGCGCGGACCGACGACGGACCGGTTTCTACCGAGGAAAAGGCCAAGGGCAGCGCGCTGGATCCCCCTGCCGACGCCAAACCGGTGCGCCTCCTTAATCCACACATCAAGTTGATCGTCGCCGATGACATGGCCGTTTACACCACCAGCAGCGACAACCAAAAGCGCAAGATCACCGGCTTTCAGGGCGAGGACGTTCTAACGGCGCGGCTGGTCGAGTCGATCGAGGGCCGCACTCGCAAGATGGTGTTCATCGCGGACAAAAGCCGGCTGGATGGCGAGGGCGAGAAATCCCCAATGAAGTCGCTGCAGGACACCCTTTTGTTTCAGAACGTCGAACTCAAGGGCATCAATCTATCAGGCTTGGAGGAAATCCCGGCGGACACCGAAGGCGTGGTGATGGCGGCACCGAAATATGACCTCACCGACAGCGAAACTGCCGTGTTAGAAAAGTATTGGAACCGTCCGCGCGCGGCGATGCTGTTCCTGCTCAAGCCGGGTGACACCCCGCCGAAGTTGCGGACGTTTTTGCGCAGCTACGGCATCACCCCGCGGCGCGACCGGGTGATCGCGAAAGTGGGCGATCGCATCGACACCACCGCTCGCGGCAGCTTCACCTATCAGGTGGATTTCACCAAGGATCTGGCTGGCCAAGCGACCGTTTTTGAAGGCGCGACCTCGTCGTTAGAAGTCCGCGAAGGTGCGGAGGATTTGATGAACCGCCAGATCAATCCCATCGGCCTGATCCAAGCGGCGGACGGCTTCTGGGGTGAGACAAAATTCGAGCAGAAGGACATCGCCTTCGACGAAAAGGAAGACACCAAGCCACCGCTGTTCCTCGCCGCCTGCGCCACCCGCGGCGCGGCCAATGACGACCGCTTCGCCGCCGACACCTCGCGGCTAGTGGTCATCGCTAACACCGATTTCCTCGACCCCAAACAACAGCGCGCGGAGAACATCGACTTCCTCGCCTCGTCGGTGAACTGGCTGGTCAACCGCCAGTCGCTGGCCGGCATCGGCCCGCGCTCGCTGGGCACTTACAAGCTGCCGATCCTCGAGGCGCAGGTGTCGTTCATCAACCGCGTGAATTTGTTTTTCCTGCCTGCGTTTCTAATCGTCATCGGAGCCTTCATCTGGTCCTCGCGCCGCGCCTAACTGCCGCCATGCGTTCCTTCGGTTTCACCCTGATCCTCGCACTGTTAGCCGTGCTCGTTTGCGGTCTAGCAGGCTGGCAGTGGGTCCAGGGAAATTTCGATTCCGTGTTCGGCGCACCGCCCACGGAGGTCGGCGAGCGGCTCTATGCGGGGTTCACTCCGGCGGACGTGAAACACATCGAAGTCTCCCAAAACGGGGTGAACACCACCTTCGAACTCGGAGCTAGGGGCTGGTATTGCACGCTGCCCTGGAACGACCGGATGGACCCGCGTGCCGCCGTCGCCATCATCAATTTCACGCTCGGTCTGCGGGTCGAAGATTTCGCGAAAGTGACCAAGATCGACAGCCAGAAATCCGGGCTGAAAGAGAGCGCCATTAGCATTCGGCTAGAAAACTCTAACCACCAGCCATTGGCGAAATACAAGCTCGGTCGCCTCACGCCGTGGTTGGCCACTCTCGACAACCTCGACAAACCCGTGCCGACGGTTTTCATCCAGCCGCGGGATGTGGATCACAAGCACTACGTTTACTCCTGCACCGGCGATATTGGGCCGCTTTTCAAGGACGGTTTGAAATCGCTGCGCGACCATCATCCGTTTTATTTCAACCCGACGGCGTTGCAAAAAATCCGCATCCGTGGCGAGCAAACGGAACTCACGCTCGCCCGCGAATCCCGCCAAAGCCCGTGGCGGGTGGTCAAGCCACTGGACCTCGCCACCGATCCCAAAGCCGTGAAAGCGCTGCTAGAAGGACTCTATGAATTGCAGGCGGTGAAAATTTCCGACCGCGCCTCAGTCACCTTGCCGGCCAGTGGTGCGCCCGCCATGTCTGGCCAAATCGCGCTGGTCGCCTTCGACTCTGAGGCCGAAACGGTGCTCGACATTTACCCGCCCGAATCGCCCGAGTCGCGCACCGTGCGGGCCACCGTGAGCGACCGCCCGGAGACGATTTTCGAGCTCCCGCTCAAGCCCGAGCCCAACCGGGTTTCTCTAGCCGATCTGCCGCTCGCGATCAACGACCTGCGCGACGCCTCGCTGACGAACTTGAACGTGAAATCGCTGCGGGGCGTCTTGATCCAGCCCGCCACCGGCACCGATATTTTGATCACCCGCACACCGCCGCAGCCGTGGATAGCAACTATCAATGGCCAGTCGCAGGAGGACAACGAGGAGCGGCTTTTCAACCTGCTCAAGACGGTCACGGAAGGTCGTGCCAGTGGCTTCGAGGCAGATGCCGCCACCGACTTTTCGCCATGGGGACTGCACCGCCCGTTCTTGAAATTGCGCTTCCTCGGGCAGGACAACCAGGGTCTCGAACTCGCCTTCGGCATCGACGGCAAGGGCGGCTATTTCGTCAATCGACTCGGCACCCCGACGGTGATGCGGGTGGATCCAGCGCTGGTCGCGACGATCCCCGTTAGACCTTACGAGTGGCGGCATTCGCGGTTGTGGTCGGTGGACAAGACCAGCCTGATGCAGATCGAGCGGACCACTGGCAGCGAGCCGCCGCTGCTGCTCCGTTACGATTTTGACAAACCCGACTCATGGAGCGCCAGCCGCGCGGACAAAGACCTAACATCGTTTCTCAATCCGGCGCGAGCGGACTACATGTTAGGCATCCTCGAAGGTCTCAAAGTCACCCGCTGGCTCGCGCCGGATGACGCGTCCGCGACCGCCGCGCTGCTCAATCCATCGCTGGTTTTTAAAGTCATTGAAAAGGGCACCAACGAGGTTGGCGACTTCACCGGACTGATCACCCGCGAGGTCAGCCTCGCCCCCGCGACGGCTCAGGCGAGTCCCCCGTTCTACTACGGTCGCCTCGGTGCGGACAGCCATCCGTTCCTGCTAGATAGGGACACCTACCTGAAACTCGCGGCGGATCTGTTGGAGAAAGAATGAGTGTCCGGAGTGCGCGATGCTTTGCTCGCGCCCGTGGCAGCTCCGGCTCTGCCGGATGTAGGCGCGGAGCTTCTTCTAGCAGGTGAGAAGAGGAAGAAGCTCCGCGCCGCATGGAGCAGAGCTTCCATCTGCCGGGGCGGCAGCAGAGCGTGCCGCACTCCAGATAAGACCTTGCGTCAGCCGACGCCACTGGTGACTCTTCGATCATGAGCCAAGACGTAGTTTCCCTCCTCCAACAACTCATCCGCATTCCCTCCGTCAACCCCGACAACGCGCCGGGCACCGAACAAACCGGCGAGGAAACGCTCGCTATATTTCTATCAGGCTGGCTCGAATCCATCGGCGCGGAAGTCACGCTGGAGGAAATTAAACCCGGCCGGCCAAATCTAATCGCCCGCTTCGCGCCGCTCGACGGGCGATCCCGGATTTTATTAGGACCGCACCTCGACACCGTCGGCGTCGGTGGGATGATCATCGAGCCATTCGGCGGCGAGATCCGCGACGGCAAGATCTGGGGCCGCGGCGCGTCGGACACCAAGGGGCCGATGGCCGCGATGTTGTGGGCGCTCCACGAGCACCAAGAAATTCTAGCCGATCTGCCGGTGGCGGTGGATTTCGTGGCCTTCATGGGTGAGGAATCCGGCCAGTGGGGGTCGAAGGATTTCGTAAAAAACCATGGCGCACATTACTCCTTCGCGCTGGTCGGCGAGCCGACGTCGATGCAGGTCGTCCACGTCACCAAAGGCTCGCTGTGGGCGACCTTACGCGCCACCGGCAAGGCGACCCACAGCTCGCAACCGGAGCGCGGGGAGAACGCCATTCTCAAGCTCAGCCGGGCGCTCGACCAACTCGACCACCACCTCGGTCACCAGCTCGCCACCTTCCTTCACCCGGTGTTAGGCCGCTCGACCATGAACGTCGGCATGATCCGTGGCGGTGCCCGGCCTAACATCGTGCCCGATCTCGCCGAGGCGCAAATCGACATCCGCATCACCCCCGCCCTCGCCGCCGCGGGCGGGGCGCTCAAGCTGCTCACAGAGACCCTCGAGTTTCACCAACTGCCGCTCCAGATTGTGAATCCGCACGAAAACCCGCCGATGGAAACTGCGGCGGAGCACCCGATGATCCAAGCGCTGCTAGCCACCGACGCCCTCACTCATCTCGCCGGCGCGCCGTGGTTTTCCGACGCCGCGCACCTTTCTAACGGCGGGATTCCCAGCATCTGCATCGGCCCCGGTACGATCGACCAAGCCCACACCGTGGATGAGTTCATCGAAATTTCCGCGCTGGAGCACGGAGCTAGGTTTTTCTCTGCGTTCGTCGGAGGGTTAAAAAGCCACAAAGTGCGCTGAAGGTTCTCCCTCCGCCGTCGCTCGATGACAAAAATTCTGCGAGTCATTCGATTCCCTAATATTTCCCAACTGAGTGAAATAGATGCCGCCGGTCTCCACGTATCCCGCGCTCCCGAAAAATCTGGCATCATTCCCTTATGAGAACTCAAACCACTTGGAAGCAACATGTCGTGCAGCAGCTCCCTCTGCTGGGCGTATTTTTGCTAACCACCGGTCCGGCTTGGTCCTTGGATGGGCCGCCTTGGGACAAGGTGACCACCACGTCGGCCCCGACGCTGAGGTTCCCGGTTGGTATCTCAACCTCGGGATCACCGGCGCACGGGCGATGATCACCAAGGAAGAACCCACCAAGCTGCAGGTGATGTTCGTGTTCAAAAGCAGCCCGGCCTATGGCAAACTGGAGGCGGGCGATAAGCTCACCGGGGCTAACAAGAACTCCTTTTCCACTGCGCACAAGTTCGGGCACGGCGTGGGCAAGTTCGGTTATCAAGGGCCGATCATGGACTTCGGCGAAGCCTTGGAAGAGAGCCAAGGGAAGTTAGCTGGACGGCTGACGCTCGACGTCCAGCGCGGTGACCAGAAGCTCAAGGTGGATTTACAAGTGCCAACCGAATACGGCACTTATTCAGCGAACTACCCGTTCACCTGCAAGAAGAGCGACCTCCTTCTCAAGAAATCTTGCGACTGGCTCAGCAACGCGCAACTCCCCGACGGGACTTGGAGCAGCCGCCCGCACATCAATGCTTTCGCCGCCCTGGCTTTATTAGGAAGTGGCGACGCACGCTACATGCCGGAGGTGAGAAAAGCGATGAGGGCGATGGCCGCAGCGACGGATGGCAAGAGCTTCCGCGGCCTGTTAGCTTAGGAGAACACGCTCTATGGCACCGCGCTGGCCGAGTATTATCTCATCACTCGCGAGAAATGGGTGTTGAAGGAGTTAGAGGAAATCAACCAATGGTTAATCAAAGCTCAACAAGGCAAAATCGTTCCTCCAGAGACTGAGCACATCGCCGGTGGTTTCGGGCATAGTTTTTACACCCCAAGGGCAAACGGCTATGGCGGGATGAATATCACCACCGCCCAAGCGATGACAGCGTGGTCCTTGATGGCGCGTTGTGGGATCGCCGTGGAGCGTCCGCGCCTCGCGTCTGCGCACGAATTCATCGCCAAGGGTACGAACCAAATCGGCTACGTTTGGTATGCCGATGCGGTGGGTGGTGATGGCTACGCCGACATGGGCCGCACCGGGGCCTCCGCCGTCGCGCATCATGTGGATATGTCCGGCAGCCCCGAGTTCGAGACCTTCGCAAGGCGCAACGCTAGGTGCAATCGGTAGCCACCCCGACACGTTCATCGATACCCATGGTTGCCCGCTGTTAGGAATGGTCTGGACCGCCCTTGGAGCAGCGACCGATCCCACCAGTCTGCGAAAACTCATGGACCACAACCGCTGGGCATTCAGCCTGAGCCAGTGCGCGGACGGAAGTTTCTACGACCAGCCGAACCGGGACAACAACCCACAGGACTACACCGCAGCCACGGCGCTCATTCTAACTCTCAAGGAGAAAAAATTGCAAATCACCGGCGCTGTTCCGGTCGCCCTGCCCGCGATCGGCGGTGCGCTCTAAGATTGCAAGTCCCCGGGGTCGTCGCCAAGTCTCCCAATCAACGATAAGGACGGTGCTGCAGTTTTGCGGAGGGGACCAGCGCTCTGGCTAACCGGCAAGAGCCTCGCTGAATGAACTTGAAGCGCAGCTTTGAATCAGACGAATCTTCCCAAGTGGCCGCGCTTTTAATCGCAGTCGCATTTCACTTA
>JAYVEJ010000060.1:0-2463 GCA_043748885.1 Luteolibacter sp.
GCAGCCATACCAGCCGATCATGGCGGCACCGATGCCGCTGGTGATGTGGTCGTAGCCGGGGGCGATGTCGGTGGTCAATGGCCCGAGGGTGTAGAAGGGCGCTTCGTGGCACCATTCTAACTGCTTGGCCATGTTTTCCTCGATCATGTGCATCGGGACGTGGCCGGGACCTTCGTTCATGACTTGGCAGCCTTTGGCCCAGGCTCTCGTGGTGAGTTCGCCTTGGACTTCTAACTCACCGAACTGGGCTTTGTCATTGGCATCGGCGATGGAGCCGGGGCGGAGGCCGTCGCCGATGGAGAAGCTGACATCGTAGGCGGCGCAGATGTCGCAGATTTCATCCCAGTGGGTGTAGAGGAAATTTTCCTTGTGATGGGACAGGCACCACTTGGCCATGATCGAACCGCCGCGGCTGACGATGCCGGTCATGCGGCTGGCGGTCATCGGGACGAAGCGGAGGAGGACGCCGGCGTGGATGGTGAAGTAATCGACGCCTTGCTCGGCCTGCTCGATGAGGGTGTCCCGATAGATTTCCCAAGTGAGATCCTCGGCCTTGCCGTTGACCTTTTCGAGCGCCTGATAGATCGGCACGGTGCCGATGGGGACGGGGGAGTTCCGCAAAATCCACTCGCGGGTGGCGTGGATGTTTTTGCCGGTGGAAAGGTCCATCACGGTGTCGGCACCCCACTTGGTGGACCAACGCATTTTCTCGACCTCTTCTTCGATGGACGAGGCGACGGCGGAGTTGCCAATGTTGGCGTTGATTTTCACGAGGAAATTGCGGCCGATGATCATCGGCTCGCACTCGGGGTGGTTGACGTTGAGCGGGATGATCGCACGGCCGGCGGCGACTTCGCTACGGACGAACTCGGGGGTGATCTCGGCGGGAATGCGCTGCGGGAACATCTTGAAAATCGACGGGACAAATGGGTCGGATCCATCGGATTGGACGGATCCTTTGTGTTGCTTGTCCAAGTGATTGCGGACGATGTCGTCGGTCATGTCGGAGATTTTCGCGCGGCGCATATTTTCGCGGATGGCGATGAATTCCATCTCGGCGGTGATGATGCCATGGTCGGCGTAGTATTTCTGGGTGACGGGCTTGCCTGTTCCCCTTAGCGGCTGGCGGCGGTCGGCGGTGAGTCCGGGAAACTCGACGAACTTATTAGCCCGCTCGGATTTCGAGGCGAACTCGACGTGTTTCTCGGTGAGGTAACCGTTGTCCTGCGGCTGGACTTCGCGGCCGTCGTAGGCCTCGACATCGCCACGGGCGAGGATCCAATCGCGGCGCAGCGGCGGGAGTCCTTGCTCGGAAGTGCCTTGGAAAGCGGGGTCGCCCCAAGGGCCGGAGCAGTCATAGACGCGGACGGCTTCGTTTTTCTCGATGCGGCCGTTGTAAGACTTGGTGTCTGATAGAGAAATTTCCCGCATCGGCACTTGGATCTGCGGGTGGAGCGTGCCGCCGACGTAGATGCGGGTGGACGCGGGCAGTGGGGCGAGCGAGGCGTCGTGGGATTCAGCAGTTAGGCCGGTGGTTTCTTCGGTGGAGATCATGGTGGCTTGAGTTAGGAAAATAAAAAAAGGCCGTGCGGATGAGGCACGACCGGGGAAGGGGAAACTGGTGGCGGTTTCGACTTCCTACGGCGGCATGACCCGCGTCAGGTTCGGAGGGTCTTTTCCACGCGGCGGAAAATCTCGGCTCTGCGGTCGTAGAGCACCCCTGTCGGCGGGAGAATGTGGAGGGCCGGGCAGGGAAGTCAAGGAGCTGGCGCAGCGGTCTTTTACCCACGAGAAAAAACCGGTCCGCGTCGTAACGCGAACCGGTTTGCCCTCAGCTATCCGAGGAAAATTGGTGGGCTTAGCGAATCGCGCCGTTGAGTCCTTGTGGGAAGAACAGACCCTTCGTCGCGTTCACGCCACCGTAAACGATGTTGAGAACCTGGCGGGTGGTGCGGCTGAAGACGATGGAGTTGCCATCGGTCGGCACGAGGTTGGGTTTGCCGCCGATTGCCAATTTGCCTTCCATATCCTTGGGACTGTTGTCCAACGATTGGCGGACGTTGGTAATGGCATTGACCAGTTTTCTAACGGCGACGCCTTGGGAAAACAACACGGTGCGAATAATGCCAGCGTGGTAAGCTTCCACGCCAAGGATGCCGGCGGCGGCCTCGAGGATGCCTTTGTTAGTCAGCAGCGGGCTGGCTCCTTTGTAGGCGGTGACACCCACGTCTTCGAAAATAAATGCGCCGATGAGGAAGTTCACTTCGTTGGCGAAGGGGTCGAACGAATCGAGACCGATCAATTTGCCCAGCGCATTGAAGCTGTTTCGCAGGTCGATTTGAGGACGAGCGACGGCTTGTGCGCCATTCGCTTCGAGAGCCTCGCGGATGAATCTAACGTGGTTGGCTTCGTCGGTGGCGATTTCATTGGCATAGTCCTCGAAGACTTGGGTTTTGAATTTCA
>JAYVEJ010000061.1:0-2460 GCA_043748885.1 Luteolibacter sp.
GAGCGGATCGCCGCTGCCATCGAGCGCCACGGTGAGCCGTTTCTCGCCAAGCTATTCACGGCGGAAGAGCGCAAGTATTGCGAAGTTCAGAAAAAACCCGCGCTTCATTTCGCCGCTCGTTTCGCCGCGAAGGAGGCGGTTTCCAAAGCCCTCGGCACCGGCATCGGTGGCCAAGCCGGCTGGCTCGATCTCGAAATCACCCGCGATCCATCCGGTGCGCCCAAGCTCGTGCTCTCAGGAAATGCCGCCGATTTCGCCACCCTAAACGGCATCACCGAAATCCAGATCAGCCTCACCCACGCCCGCGAATACGCCGTCGCGAACGCGATCGCGGTGGCAGGGAGTTGATGGTGGAAAGTTGATAGTTGAGGGTTAGAAAAAGAATCTCCAGAACGGACTGCGGGATTCATCCCGGCTTTCAATCATTCATCCTCTTGCCATCCACCATCAACTCTCAACCATCAACCGCCATGCACCGTCCCCGCCGCAACCGCCGCACGCCTGCGATCCGCTCGATGATTCGTGAAACTACGCTCACGCCCGCAGATTTCATCTTGCCGCTGTTTTTTCATGAGGACTCGGAGGACACCCCGATCACCTCGATGCCCGGCGTCACGCGCTGGTCACTAACGAGTCTTGTGAGGGAAGCCGGCGAAGCCCACGCGCTCGGCATTCCCGCAATCGTGCTGTTCCCGAAAATTGAGGAAGCTCTCAAGTCACCGCTCGCCGCAGAATCCTCTAACGACGCCGGTCTCGTCCCCCGCGCCATCCGCGCCCTCAAGGCCGCGCATCCCACGCTCTGCGTCATCACCGATGTCGCGCTGGATCCCTACAACTCGGACGGCCACGACGGCCTCGTCCACCGCGATGGTCGGGGGGAGTTAGAAATTCTCAATGATGAAACCGTCGCAGTCCTCTGCGAACAAGCTCTCGGCCACGCCCGCGCCGGAGCCGATATCGTCGCCCCCTCGGACATGATGGACGGTCGTGTCGCCGCCATCCGCGAGGCACTCGACGGCGAGGGATTTACCCATGTTTCCATCCTCAGCTACACCGCCAAATACGCGTCCGCCTTTTACGGCCCATTCCGGGGTGCGCTCGATTCCGCGCCCAAGGAGGGGGATAAAAAAACCTATCAGATGGACCCCGCGAATTCCCGCGAGGCCATCCGCGAAACCCTGCTCGACGAGGCCGAGGGTGCCGACATGCTCATGGTGAAACCCGCCGGCCTCTATCTCGACATCATCGCCAAAGTCCGGGAAACCACCACTCTCCCGATCGCCGCTTATCAGGTCAGCGGCGAGTATCTCATGCTCAAAAGCGCCGCCGCCGGCGGTTGGCTCGATGAACGCGGCATCGTCCTCGAATCCCTGCTCGCCATCAAGCGCGCCGGAGCCGATATGATTCTAACTTACTACGCCAAGCAGGCCTGCGGCTGGCTGGAATCGGTAAATGCGTAAATGGGGTCATACACGGAGTCCCAAATAACAGACATTGATGCTCCCCTGCCCTGAGCCGGGGCTACGTGTGCAACCAGCAGGAGAAGAGACTCGCAAAGCTGAGGCAGCGGGCGCTAGCTTTGGCGGCGGAGCCGAACACCATTCTGGCCATGCGAGTCACGGCTCTCTCCATCGCCGGAGACGGGGGCTGTAAGGAAGTGAAAGGCCTGCCTGCAAATTTGGCGAAAGCTTTGGATACGCCGGTGATTTTAAGGAAGATCGCGGAACAGGTAGTGAGGTCATGATCTTAGCGACTGGTAAAAGCGGAGAAGCGGCATCCACCTGCCAGCGCGGCGGGTGCCACTGAAAGTGGTGGGCACCGAAGAACATGCGGGCGCGCCGCTTCATGGAGGGCGGACACTCTTGTCCACCAGCCAATAAGACGCGCAAGGAAAGGCGCGGCAAGCCCAACCCTTGCGTACTTCATCGGCAGCACGACAAGTGTGTCAGGGTTCCTTATTTTGCACTCTTCACCAACCTGGATATCGGAAATTTGCCGGGGGCTTGGAAACTCAGCGCTGGCTCACGACCGGTTGGCTGCGAAGCAGGCTAGCGTAGTCGGTAAGGATTTTTTGAGCCTCGTGAAGAATGATGTCTTCAGTGGGAGTCGCTGCGATTTCATCGTCGGTATCAGGGTCGGCGTCCGGGTTGGGGATGGGTGCTTTGGGTTTCACTAAATCGCCGAGGCCGGGTTTGGAAACGTTTTTGAGGGTGACTTCATAGGCGGCGGGTGGCGGGGTGGCGCGGGCGAGGCGTTGTTTTTTGGCGGCCTCGAGGCGGGCTTCGAGTTCGGTCTTTTCCTTTTGGCGCTGGGTTTCGTTGAGCGAGACGGTTTTGTCGTCGCGCATTTTGCGGTAGCGCTCGATGGAGGTTTTTAAATCCGCGAAGTCGGGGTCTTGGGCGACGCGTTGGCTGGAGTGGGTGCGGAGGGCGGCGAGCGCCGAGTTCACGCGGTTAGAGC
>JAYVEJ010000062.1:0-2452 GCA_043748885.1 Luteolibacter sp.
TGAATTCGCGGGATTCACGCCGTTCCTTGGGGTCCGTCATCGACTTCTCGATGGGTTTTCAACGCGCGACATCGTGCTCACGTCCGAGCGTTTCCGCCGCAGAGCTAAAACTTCCCGCAAGGGTGGAGACCATGATGCTTTTCCCCATCTCATCCACGAGAGCTGCATTTTCATCGCTGCAAATTCCCCGGATGAATAGTTCAGCATCGACTGAAATTTGCTCGAACCCCGGAACGTCACCTGATTCAGCCCAGCTGCAAGCCTTCGCGGCAATCGCCTGCGCCAAACGCAGCAGTCCGAGACTGTAAAACGTCGAGGTTTCTGCGAGACATGAGACCGCGTCGAGTTGTTCGGTGAAGGTCCGTTCCCGCAGCAAAGGAATGCGTTTCCGCAGCATTGCGGCGCTGTAGTCCATGCATTTTGGCTGGTTCCTAGCTGCCACCAGCAGCGCCATAGCGCGATCAAGACGCGCTTGATCCAGGATTTCCCAAGTGTGCGCTTCTTCGTACACGATCTTGCCAACCACCCGTTTGCTCGTGCGGGTCGTGATTTTCACCGCCGTCTTGGCGTCCGTTGGGGCCGCAAGATAGGTGAACCACGCGTTCGTGGCATCAATGCGTCTGGCGGTGGCCAGGAAATCCGGTGGCAAGCGGTCGTTCTCTGCCACGAAAGCCGTTGAATAGTCTGTGAAATGGCCGCTTCGATCAGTCGGGTTTGGAGACCGAGCATCGCAGGAGACTGAGGACGTCCCTCAGCCGAATGAAAGGTGAGATCCTTACGGCACCTTCACCACCACCGGCACTTTTGCGGTGCCGGGATGAATCGGCGCAGTTTTGGCAGTGCCTACGCTGAAGCGATAGGTTCCTTTGAAACCGCGCCATTTCACCATTCCGGCGGCGTCGCTGGTCGCGGTCTCGCGGGTGTGCCAGCGTCGGCCAACCCAATCTTCCCACACGAGGGCACTGGCCTTGGGGGTCCAGTTCTTTCTCCAAAGTGCCGCTTCGGGCAGCCAGTGCGAGCCTTCCCAGTATCCCCATAACAGAAATCCGTCGTAGGCCGGATGACTGAAACAGGCGATCAGACAATCACGCAGGTAGTCGGCGGCGAGTGGGTCGTCGCCGTTAGCGACGATGTCGAACTCGGTGACAACCTGCTTCGGCACCACGGCGGTGAAGCGGTCGGTGACGCGTAGGAGGTCTTCTGGCGAGGGCAGGAAATTGCAGTGGAAATGCGCTTGGTTCCCGAGGCCGTCCACCCGCACGCCATCCCGCTTGAGCTTCTCTAGCAGCGCGAAGGTTTTTTCTTGTTGGGGGCCGGGACGGAAAATTTGGTCCTCGTTGATGCATAGCGGCAGCTTGGTCAGGCTCCGGGCGTGGCGGAAAACGTCCATGCCCAGCGTGTCGAGCGGTGGGCCTTTTTGCCCGAACATCTCAGCATTTTGCCAGGCAATCGGGTGATTGATCACATCCCACTCGACCACTCGGTCACCGAGGGTGGCGATCCGCTCGCGGACGCTTGCTAGCAGCTCTGCTTTCAATTTCGCTGGATCGCCCAAGCGGTCGCGCGACCAGCCATCGACGGCTTCCTGCATCAGGTAGTGACCGCGGATGGAAATGTCGTGGGCCTTGAGCCAAGCCAGGCTTTTTTCGAGTTCTGTGCGCCCTTTTTCGTCGTGGGGAAAACTGTCGGGCTTGAGATCATTTTCGAAAACGACCCGGCTAAACGTCCGCTGCGCGATGTCGCGGTAGCGGTCGCCATCCGGGCCTTCCTGGGTCAACATCCCCCGAGTGACGCAGGAGCCGAAGCCAAACTGGTGGCGTTCCAGCTCGACGACGACCGTGGTGTTAGGCCGCAGTTTGCCGTCCGCGCCGGTGAGTTGCACGGCCATGTCCGCCTTGCGGATGTTCTCAATGCGGTTGAGCGCGGCCCTGCGCCATGGCGCATCCAGCTCACGACCGGCGTAGGTTTCCTTGGGCTGCGGCAGTTTTGCTAGAGCCATGTCTGGGCCGTAGTTCAGCACGTGGACCATGGCGATTTCCACTGTCTGTGCCTGCTCGCCGAGGAAAATGACCAGCTCGCCCTTGCCCTCAGGCGCATCAGCTTTTGCCTCGAACGCTTGCTGCACTTGTCCCCACTCGAGACCAATCTTCGCGCTGCCGGTCATCCCGACCGCCGGGGTGGTGGGCTCGGAGACCTGCACTTTGGAGATTGCCCGCCCGGTTCCGCCGACAACGCAGCGGGCCATGTAAACGACCAGCAATTTGTCGCCATATTTCACCGAGCCGGCGGTGAACGGGGTGGTGAGTTGGGCACTCCACGGCTTGTCGGGAGCGGCGGTCACCACCTTGACTTGCATGGCCTCAGAGAAATCTTGGCCCGTCACCGGCACTTTCGCGACGTTGCCGTCGGCCCCGGCCCAGCCGCTGAGTTTGCTCTGGGTGGTTACCAGATC
>JAYVEJ010000063.1:0-2449 GCA_043748885.1 Luteolibacter sp.
GCCCGTGAAATGAATCTGCTGGAATCCTCGATCGTGGTGGTCTCGGCCAACGACGCGCGCGCCACCCTGCTAGGTTTGCAGCAGGAACGCGAGCAACGCCGGATTGCGCTCAACCGCGCCATCGGTTACCCGGCGTCCACCCAATTGCGGCTCCAGGGCGATGCCTCGTTGCCCTCGCGGGTCGAGCCACCGTCGGAGTCCACACTGCTTCACGGGCTGGAAGAGCGGCGTTTGGATATGCTCGCCCTTAAACGCGGTTACGAGAGTGAGGATGCGAAACTGCGCACAGCGATCCTCGGCCAGTTCCCTAACATTAACATCGGCTTCAGCCGGGCCAGCGATACCGGCAATGTCCACACCTTCGGCCCGGCCATCACGATCGATCTGCCGCTTTTCGACCGTAACCAAGGAAGCATCGCGCTTGAAAACGCCACCCGAAAGCGGCTATTTGATGAATATACCAACCGCCTCTTCGAGGCCCGCTCGGACATCGCCGCCGCACTGGCGGACATCCATTCGCTCAACGCCCAAATCTCCCAAGCGGAAAGCGCGCTGCCCGCGTTCCGCCACGTCGTGGAAACTTCCGGCAAGGCTGTCGCGCAAGGCAATGCCGAGATCCTCGGGTATTACACCCTGCAAAACGCCCTCACCCAGAAATCCCTCGATCTTTTAAAACTCAAACAACAGCTCGCCCAAGCGCGAATCGCGCTGGAAACCGCCGCCGCATGGCACCTCTCTCCATGAACCGAAATCCATTGATCCTGCTAGCCCTAGCGCTCGCGACGGTCGCCTGCCACAAATCCGGCTCCGACGAGGAGAAGGAGGCGGAGAAGGTGAAAGCCACCGCCACGGTGCAGACGATGAAGTTGGAAAAAGGCACCATCGCCGCGACCGTCACCGCCTACGGGACGGTGGTGGCGCAGCCCGGCGAGCTTGAAGGCGTCTCGGTGCAATATGAAAGCAAGGTGGTGCGCCTGCTGGTTTCCGCAGGGGAGCTGGTAAAGGACGGACAGGGACTTATCGAGATCGAGCCGAGCCCGGACACTAAGTTACAGCTCGCGCAGGCGGAATCCGCCGCCCAGTCCACGCAACTCCAGCTCGACCAAACGCAACGGCGTTTTGATATGAAGTTGGCCGTGAATCAGGATCTGCAACAGGCGCAGCAGGAAGCGCGTGACACTGCGGCCACACTCACCAGCCTCAAAGCCCGTGGCGCCGGCGAACGCGCCATTCTCAAGGCGGATCTCACCGGGTTGTTAGCATCGATCGATGTTAGGATCGGGCAAATCGTCCCGGCGGGTGGTCCCTTGCTTTCTCTCGTCCCTTCCAAGCAGATTGAAATTCTGTTGGGAGTGGAACCTGCGGATGCCGGGCGGCTTCACGAAGGCCTGAAAGTCCGTATTTCCTCGGTTAATCAGGGCGGAGTGGAAGGCGAGGGTGGCATCCGTCTGGTGACCCAGCGGGTGAATCCCGAAACGCGGCTCGTGGATACTTTCGTGAACGTGCCGCCCGATGTGCCGCTCCTGCTCGACGGCTACGTGCGCGGCGAAATTCCGGTGGAAGAAAAGAACGCCTTCGTCGTCCCGCGCGATGCGGTTTTGCCTGGCGAGGATGGCCCGGTGCTATTCACCGTTAGCGACGGGCACGCCGTAGAACACAAGGTTGTGACCGGCCTTGAAACGGACACGCAAACTGAGGTCATGGGCGATACTCTCCACGAAGGCGACGAGGTGGTCACCGTCGGCAACTATCAGCTCGAAGACGGAATGGCTGTCGAGAAAGCCGAACCATAAAATTTCCGTCACCATGCACTTCACCCGCTGGGCGCAGTCTCACGCACGCTCGATTGTTTTCCTGATCGTCGTCCTCGCCATCGGCGGTGTGATGAGCGGCTGGAATCTGCCCGTCGCGCTTTTTCCGCATGTCGATTTCCCGCGCGTCCGCGTGAGTGTGAATGCGGGGGATCGGCCGGCCGAGCGGATGGCGGTGGAGGTGACCTATCCGGTGGAAGAGGCGTTGCGCGCCATCCCGGGCGTCCGCCACATCCGCTCGACGACGAGTCGCGGCAGCAACGAGATTTCCGTAAACTTCGACTGGGGCGCGGACATGGTGCAGGCGATGCTCCAGGCGCAGAGCGAGGTGAACCGGATTCTCCCAAGTCTGCCGCCGGGCACGAGCTTCGAGGTGGAGCGGATGGACCCGACGGTTTTCCCAGTGGTCGCCTACAGTCTAACGTCGAATTCTCGCTCGCTGGTGGAGCTGCGTGACTTCGCGCTCTATCAACTACGTCCGCTACTTTCGACCATTCCCGGCGTGGCGAAAATCGGGGTCCAGGGCGGTGCCACCGAGGAATACCGCGTGGTCGTGGATCCCGCGAAACTCCAGTCTTTCGGCCTCACCATCGGTGATGTGGCCACGGCACTTTCCGCCTCCAACGTCCTCAACGCCG
>JAYVEJ010000064.1:0-2445 GCA_043748885.1 Luteolibacter sp.
ATCGAAGTGGCGGAGCTGGGGACGGAAGTGGAGTTTTGAAACGGACGCAGGCCAAAACGAATTTTACCAACCTTTCCGCTTGAAGCCGCGAAAATGGCATCGCACCGTTTTTCCACATGGAAGTTTCGAAGAAGAATACACCCACCCCGACGGAGTTGATCGACTGGCTGAATGACGAAGGGGTCATGGAACTGGATTGGGATTTCCCGGAAGATGGCGACTTGTTCGCGGCCGGACTCGACTCGATGGCGGTGATGCAGTTAGTCGTGGCAGTGGAGGATCGGTTCGGCATCGAACTCGGGCCGGAAGAGCTGACGAAGGCAAATCTGGCGACCCCGACGACCTTGGCGGCGTTGATCGGCAGCAAGTGTTCATGAAGCCGCGCGAGTCCTTCGATGTGGCGGTCATCGGCGGAGGAAGCGCGGGCCTAGCAGCCGCCGTGAGTGCCGCGCGGGAAGGTGCGCGGACGGTGTTGATCGAGCGCCACGGCTATCTCGGCGGAATGGGCACCGCCTCGCTGGTCCACACATTTTGCGGGCTCTATCTGTTACGCGCAGAGGCCGGTGCGGTGCTAGCAAATCTTGGATTTCCCGCAGAAATGGCCGGGCGGATGATCGCCGCGACGGGCATGGGTCCGCTGCGAATGGGGCGGGTGGACGTGCTGCCGCAGCATCCAGTCGAGTTCGTGCGGATCGCGGATGAACTGGTCGCGGCAGAGCCGTTAGTCGAGCTGCGGCTGCACACCGAGGTGACGGCTATTTCCCGCGAAGAGGACTGGGAAATCCAGCTCGCAGGCCGCGCTGGCGGGCACTGGGTGAGTGCGACGAGTCTAGTAGATGCCTCGGGAGATGCGACGGTGGCCGCGTTGTTAGGGGAAGGCGCGGCGATGGCGGAAGCCCCGCGTTTGCAGCGTCCAGCCTATGTTTTCGGCGTCCATCACGCGGTGCCGATGAATGATGAGGCCCGCTTGCAGACCGCCGGACTCATCGTGGAAGGCATCCGTGCGGGTTGTCTAACGGCGGACGCACTGGGTCTGGCGTTCCGCAGCTCAGGGCGGGCAGGAGAAATTTTTGGGACGCTCGATCTCACCGGCGGCGAGTCCGTGGCGGACTACGATCCACTGGATGCGGCGTGCCTCACGGCGTTAGAAATCCACGGTCGCGCCACCGCCGCGAGGGCCGTGGAGTGGCTGGCGGCGAAGTCAGAGTTTTGGCGTGGCGCCTACATCAGCCACTGGCCGGTGCGGGCGGGCGTGCGCGAGAGCCGCCGCTGGATCGGCGAGTATGTGCTAACGGGCAGCGACTTGTTAGCCGGCCGCCGCTTCGACGATGAAGTCGCACTGGCGACCTGGCCGCTGGAATTTCGCGAGACCCCGCGCGGACCGAAGCTGCGATTTCCTGAGGGCAATCGACCGGCGGGGATTCCCTTGCGCTGTCTGAAGCCACTGGGTTCCGAGCGGCTGTTCGTGGCCGGCCGCTGCATTTCTACGGACCACGATGCGCAGGCGTCGATCCGGGTGATGGGCACTTGTTTCGCGACCGGCGAGGCTGCCGGGCGGGCAGCGGCGCAGGTCAGTTGCCAGCCGTGACGCGAGCGACTTCGAGTGCGGAAATTTGAGTTAGAATTGGCGCACCATTTCGCTTGCCACCCCATGGGCCAAGCCCCACAAAAGCCCCCCGCTCATCCACGGGGCTGCGCAAAATTCTGTTGCTCCGCCCGGTGTGGCGGCTCAAATCTTACCTGCCAGCTCCCATGGAAAGCATCTCATCCCGCATTGCCAAAGTTTCCCCGTCACTCACGCTCGCCGTCACCGCACAGGCTAAAGCGATGATCGCCAAGGGTGAAGAAGTTTACGCGCTCGCCGGTGGCGAGCCGGAAGTCGATACCCCGCAGTTCATCAAGGACGCGGCCATCGAAGCGCTGCAAGCTGGCAAAACCAAATACACCCCAGCCGGCGGCATCCCCGAACTCCGCGCTGCGCTCTCTCACAAATTCAAGGTCGATAACAACCTCGACTACGCCGCCAGCCAAATCTGCGTCACCGGCGGCGCGAAAATGGCCTGCTACAATGCCATCCTCGCCGTCATCGAGGAAGGCGACGAAGTCATCATCCCATCGCCATTCTGGGTCTCCTATCCGGAAATGGTTCGGCTCGCAGGCGGTGTCCCCGTCATCGTCGAGACCAAGGAATCCAACGGTTGGAAAATGACACCCGAGCAGTTCGAGGAAGCCATGACCCCGGCCACCAAGATGGTCATTATCAACACTCCCGGCAACCCGACCGGAGCCGTTTACACCAAGGCAGAACTCCTCGCCCTCGGCGAAATTGCGCTCACCGAAGACATCGTCATCCTTTCCGACGAGATCTACGAAAAGCTCGTTTACGGCGACCACAAGCATGTTTCCATCGCCTCGCTCAGCCAGGAACTTTACGATCTAACCATC
>JAYVEJ010000065.1:0-2444 GCA_043748885.1 Luteolibacter sp.
GGTTGCCTATGATCTTGCGATGATTCGACGCCGTATATTCCTAACTGCCGCCGCCTGTCTTATGAGTTATGTGATGACCGGATGCAGCGAGAAGGCCAATACCACGCAGAAGGGCGCGGTGCTGCGGGTGGGGATGGACTTGAGCTACCCGCCCTTTGAAATGCAGGACAAGGCGGGCCAACCCGATGGCGTGGGGGTGAGGTTGGCGGAGGCACTCGCCAAACATCTCGGGCGACCACTCAAGATTGTGCCGATGGAGTTTTCCGGGCTGATCCCCGCGCTCAAAACGGGTAACATCGATCTAATACTTTCCTCAATGACGGCCACCGAAGAACGAGCACAGTCGATTGATTTTTCCACGCCCTACGCCTTCACCGGTCTTGCGTTGTTAGTCCGCAAGGATTCCGACATCCAGTCGATCGAGGATTTGAAGAAGCCAAACCGCGCGATCACCGCCAAGGCCGGCACGACGGGCGAGACGTGGGCGATCAAGAACCTGCCGGGAGCGAAGCGGGTGGTGTTCGAAGACCAAACGGCGTGCGTGTTAGAAGTGGCGCAGGGCCGGGCGGATGCGTTCATCTACGACCAACTTAGTATTTATCAATACGCTGAACAAAACCCGGCCACGACTCGGGGTTTGTTGAAGCCGTTTGTCGAAGAGTCGTGGGCACTCGGAGTCGCGAAGGGGCAGGGAAATTTGCTAGGGCAGGTCAATGCTTTCCTCGACGAGTTCCGCAAAGAGGACGGCTTTGGGAAACTCGGCGAACGTTATTTGAAGGACGAGAAAAAGTTTCTCGAAGCGCAAGGCATCCCATTCATCCTGAGGTAATGACCCGCCGCCAATTAGTTTCTAACGTGCTTGTCGCGCTTGCGCTGGTGGCCTTGTTTGGCTGGCTTTGCACGACGGTGTTCGCGCTGTTAGGCACGCAGACGGATTGGTCGAAAGCCTGGGAATACCGCGAAACGCTGTGGCGCGGATGGCTGGTGACGTTGGAAATTTCCTTCGCCGCGTTGATCGGGAGTATCTTCTTCGGGCTGTTGTTTATGCTCGGGCAGCGCTCGTCGCTGGTGGTGGTGCGCTGGACCTGCCGGGCGTTTTTAGAGTTTGTTAGAGACACGCCGTTGCTGGTGCATTTGCTGTTTGGTTACTTCGTGATCTTCGCGCCGTTGATCGCGCGGCCTTTGGGAGCACAAGGATTGGACGACAAGCTGATCATTGGCATATTGCTGCTATCCGTTTTCGAAGGCGCGTATCTCGGCGAAATTCTGCGCGGCGGGGTGGAGAGCATCCCGCGGACGCAGTGGGAAAGTGCGCGGGCGGTGGGGTTCAGCCCGTTCCAAGTTTACCGCTATGTGATTTTCCCACAGGCGCTGCGGCGAGTGCTGCCGGCGATGGCGGGCTTGTTCGTCTCGCTGATTAAAGACTCATCGCTGCTGAACGTCATCGGCGTGGCGGAGTATTTCTATAACACCCGGAATTTCATTTCCCGATCCTACGCCGGACTCGAAGGTTATGTGCCACTGGCACTGGGCTATCTTATACTAACACTCCCGGTGGCGTGGCTGTCGCACTGGTTGGAAAAACGCTTCCGTCATGAAACTTGAAGTCACCGGCCTGACGAAATGCTATGGCAAGACCCGCGCACTCGACGGGCTAACACTGCCAGTGGAAACCGCACGGGTGCTCGTCCTGATCGGCCCGTCAGGCGGCGGTAAAAGCACATTGCTGCGGGTGCTTGGGGGACTTGAAACCGCCGATGCGGGGACTGTGGCGATCAACGGCTATCGGCTCGTGGCGGATCCGGCGGCACTCCAGATCTATCGCCGGAAGAACGGGTTTCTGTTCCAGCAGTTCAACCTGTTTCCCCACCTAACGGCCTTGCGCAACATCGCGCTGCCGCTGGAAAAAGTGCATGGCCATTCACCCACCGAAGCCTTCGCGATGGCGGAGCAAGCACTGTCCCGTTTCAGTCTGCTAGATCATGCATCCAAGCTGCCCGCGCAGCTTTCTGGTGGCCAGCAACAGCGGGTCGGCATCGCGCGGGCAGTGGCGCGGCAGCCCGAGATTTTATTTCTCGACGAACCCACCTCCGCGCTCGATCCCGAGATGACGGCGGAGGTGCTAGAACTCATCCAAGAACTCGCGGAAGCTGGCCAAGACATCATCCTCAGCACGCACGAGATGGGCTTTGCCCGCGCGGTGGCGGATCAAGTCGCGTTTGTGGCAGCGGGGAAAATTGAGGAAGTCTCGCCGCCGGCCAGTTTGTTCGGGGCACCGGAGTCGGCGCTTTGCCAGCGCTTCCTCTCGCGGGTGATGCGGTATTAAACATGGCGGCGGCTTTCAACCACTTCTGTTTCTCCTTTTCTAGCAGTCTGGCCATCCTTTCGGGCATGGCGGTCCGGTTGAGGCTTTCTGTCTTTCACACGGCATTTTGCCGCGAGAT
>JAYVEJ010000066.1:0-6507 GCA_043748885.1 Luteolibacter sp.
AAGCGGCCGATCACGCCGAGGCTCTCCGTCAGGCGCTCCGCCGCTGGATTGATCTGCACGACGCCACTGTCATCGCTCAACACGAAAACGGGTGAGGGGATCGCTTCGAGAATGGCGCTGTTGACCATCTTGGCGCGCTTCAGGCGATCGTCACTTTTGCCGCGCCGGAGCTTCAGCTCGGCAGCCATGTCATTGAAGGCGGAGGTCACGATGGCGAACTCACTGCCACGGCCGGGTTCCGGCAAGCTTAGCTCGAAGTTGCCCTTGCGGATTTCCTCAATCGAGCGGTGCAACGACGCCACCGGATCGACCAGATGGCGGACGAGTTGGAAATAAATCAGCGCCGCGATCGACGTGCCAAGCAGGACCAGCGTCACCACGAACAAGGTGTTTTTGCCAGATTCCTCGCCGAGCTGGGCCGCTCCAGAAAACAACCTTTCCTCGGATAGATTCATCACAGACTCCGTCAGATCGATCGTCCGCTGCGTCTGCGTGGCCATGTATTGCAGCAGTTTTTCCCGCTCGCTGCGGTCCACTGCCTTGCCGCTGAAATAATCCTCATAGCCGCTTAAATACAGCCCTAACGCCTGATCAAGACTTTCCACCACCCCTTGCCAATGCTCTTCCTGATTCTCGGTGGAGCGGATGATTTCGAGCTTTTCGAGGAGTTCCGGCTTGAGATTGTCGTAAAGAGTCTTGTTAGGTGGCTGCTCCGGGGGTGGCCCGGCCAGGCGCGGGAGGTAATTCGTGTTGAGGCTACCCGTCAGGGCGCGAAAACTCTGCGCCGCGTCGATCGCCCGATAGTCCACCCTCAGCCGCGTGTCGAAACGAGTGACGTTATCCCGCATCAGCAATAAAGCGGCCCCGCCCACGCTCCACAAAAGTAGGATGATGGTGAGCAGTCCATAGAAAAGCCGGAGTCGGAGCATGGGGGCGGGTGGGTTTTTCTAATCGATCCCGAAGCGCTTCCGTTTGCGGTAAAGGGTGGCTTTGTCGATCCCCAGCACCGCCGCCGCGTCATGCAGCGAGGGTGCCCAACCGAGCACTTTGGTGAGATGGGCTTGTTCGATCTCGTCGAGGCTATGCTCGCCGCCGATCCCCAGATTTCCCGTTTCCGCCGTGCTTCCCGCAGCGATGGCCGTTGGGCGCGGCAGATCCTCCGCTTCCACCGAGGTGCCGCGGGCAAGAATGGTCGCCCGCTCGATGGCATTGCGCAGTTCGCGCAAATTTCCCGGCCACGGATGGCGCATCAACGCCGCCCGACCGCTGTCACTGAAGCCTTCGATTTTGCGCCCAAGTTGGGCGGCGAAAAAATCCAAATAGTCCTTGGCGAAACGCCCGAGATCGCCCGTCCGGTCACGCAGTGGCGGCACCGTCACGCTGATGACATTGAGGCGGTAGTAGAGATCCTCGCGGAAATGACCTTCCGCGATGCTCACCTTGAGGTCGCGATTGGTGGCGGCGATGACCCGCACATTCGTCTCGCGCACCTTGTTTTCGCCGAGCCGTTCGTATTCGCGCTCTTGCAGCAGGCGCAGCAGCTTCGGCTGGATTTCCATCGGCAGCTCGCCGATTTCGTCGAGAAACAAAGTCCCGCCGTCCGCCGCGTGGATTTTCCCCCAAGTGTCCTTGATGGCCCCGGTGAACGAGCCTTTTACATGGCCAAACAACGCGCTTTCCAGCAGTTCTTTCGATAAACTCGGGCAGCTCACCGTCACAAATGGCTTATCGCGCAAATGGCTGCGGTCGTGGATCTCGCGAGCGATCACGCTCTTGCCGGTGCCGCTCTCGCCGAGGATGAGGATGGACGCATTCGTCGCAGCCGCGCGGAAAAGGATGTCGAATTCCTCGCGGGTCTTCGTGTCCTCCGAGGAAAATCGCAGCGGCGGCGAGGAATGGCGCACCTCGCTTTTTAGCTCCTGCACCGTTTCCTTGAGTTTCACCACCTCCACTTGGGTCTTCAGCGCCTTTTGCGCCTTGATCAGAATCGTCCGCAACTGGTCAGGCGTGAACGGCTTTTCCAAGTAGTCAAACGCGCCCATTTGGGTCGCCTTCACCGCCGTCGAGATCGACGCATGGGCGGTGAAAATCGTCACCAACTGCTGCGGCTTCAGCAGCAGGATTTTTTGCAGGATTTCCAGCCCATCCTCGTCGCCCAGCCGCAGATCCAGGAAAATCAGATCGAAGTTTTCCTCCTTGATCCGGCGCATCGCCAAGCTGCCGTCTTCCGCAGTTTCGACGTAATGCCCCTCGGCCTCCAAGGCCATTGAGGTGGTCAGGCGAATCGACTTTTCGTCGTCAACAATGAGAATATCCATGCAGGTTTTCGAGGTGGGGATGTGGCTCTCCTTATCATTCGGTGTGCCGTCGCGGATTTGTTTAGCCAAGTGGTTTATTGCCAGCTCTTTAGCTGGGATAGCACCAACCCGCTTGGCGGCCTCACCGTGCAAAACGCTATGATTCGCCGCCGCTTCGTGCAACATGCATTAAATTTCCTTCCAAGTGATGACCTCGAAAAAACGAAAACTGTTCTAAATGAGTGGCTTGCAAATGTTCAGTAAGCTGGTGTGAGACCTGCGAATCCGCCGCCACCATGAATCCAATACTCATTGCAAAAACCAACTGCCGGAACTCGAACTCGACCGTCCGCGTCCTAGCGCTCGCAGCCGGAGCAGCGCTGATTTTCGTCGCAGGAGCCACTACCTCATGCAGCACTGCCCGCGGCTTCGGCCAAGACGTGGAAAAAACCGGCGACAAGATCCAGCACGCCGCCACTCACTGAAGCAGCATCCCGCAATTCACAAGCCGCCAGGCAGTGCCACCGCACCTGCTCGGCGGCTTTTTCACAGGCAAATCCGCCGGAACAGCACATCGAGCGGGAGCTGCATGCCGATGTAGAAATCCCCGAACTCGCCATAGCGGGCGGTGACTTCGTCGAAGCGCATTTCATAGACGATCGACTTGATCTCGATGGTGTCTTTGGCAAGCAGCGTGACGCCCCATTCATATTCATCAAGGCCGGTGGAGCCGGTGATGAGCTGAAGAATCCGCCCCGAGTATGTGCGACCGACTCTGGCGTGGCCGGCCATCAGCTTTTTGCGAGCTTCGAAATCGAGCGCATACCAGTTGTCGCCGCCATTCCGGCGTTTGGACATCGGGTAGAAACACACCACCGGCCAATCGGGCAGCACCGGATAGAGGCGGTGTTTTAGATAGTGCGCCATCCGCTCGTCGAAGGCTTTGAGCCCGGCTTCGAACTCGGGCGTGCCTTCGGTTAGGCCTTCTTCGGCGACGAGGGTTTCCGCTGCGTATTGCTCGCGAGAGGTGGTGTATTCAGAACTCTCAGTTTGCGAAAGGTAGGAATAAGTGGGACTGAGAATTTCCGCGCCGAGCGACAGGCTGAGCTGTTTTTCGAACATGTTAGCCACCTGCAAGTCCGGGGTGAGCAACATAAACCCAAGGTCCGCCTTGGGAGTGGCGATCGAGAAAATCAGCAAATGAGTGTCCGGGGTGGCGCGGATTTCCTGCACCAGTTCGGTGAGCCGGGTCTTGGCTTGGCGCTTCTCCTCATCGCTGTAGAGCGACCATTGCGCATGATCGACATGATAGAAAAGATGCATGACGTGCCAGCCTTCGCGGGGCACCAGGGGAGTGACTTCTTGATTGGACATAGGAGATGATTTTTAGCGACGGTCGGTGGAGATGTTCATTTCAAAAAGCTTCCTGAACTCGGGACCCGGGGCGTTTTCGGTGGCTGCCTCCAGCACCTCGATGGTCCACGCTTTGTTGTCACCGGTGCGGTAGGCGGCGTGCATCCCCACATCGTCAAAGCCAGCGGTGGCGGCGACTTGGAGCTTGCCACCCGCTTGGAGGAAACGGGTCACCGCGTCGCCGATGACATCACCGTCGCTGTTGCGGAAAAACACCCGGATCGCCGCAGGTCCGCCACTGGACATTAGATCGACCACCGGCACGAGCTGAGTGCCGCGGCGGGCAGTATCGGCAGCCTTGGGTGCCCGCCAGAAACTGACGGCGGAATTGATCGTGATGTGGCTGCCACGGATCGGGAAATCATTGGCTTTCACCCGTCCCGAGTCGGTCGGCAAGCGGCTGATGGCGTTGAGAAACACCATGCCAACCCCGCCGAGCAAGAGCACGCTCAACGCCACCAGCCCGAGCCGTTCGAGCTTGGTTAGATTCATGCGCGGGCGCAGCGAAACCGGCGTGGCTGGCTCCCGCTCTGGCGGGGAAAATTCGTCCTGAAGATCTGCCGCAGTCGGCGGCGTGGGAACGGCGGCAGGGACTTCGATTTCCGCTGGAGCGGGTGAAACCGGGAGGGCGGCGTCCGGCTCGTCCCAATGGTCGAGATCATCGAACTCGCTGCCCGGTTTCGACTGGCCGGACGTCGCTGACAATTGATTTTTGGGAAGTCCTTTACCGACATTCACCCGAATGCTGTCCTGATAAGCGGCGCTCTTCGAGGGAGCTGGGTCCGGGAGCGGGCGAACCTTCATTTTCTCCCCGTCGCGGGGAACGGGGATTTTTTGTTCGGCGGGTTTTGGCAGGCTTTCGGTGATTTCCTCAGCCATCGGGTCGATGTCGTCGAAGGCCCATAAGTCCTGCTCAGTCGTGTCCTTGGCGAGGTTGCCCATGCTCGGACGATGCCGCGGCGGGAGGGCGGATCCATCGGGTGATGCGGGCGGATTGGGTATCATGGTGAGCAGTTTGGGGAAACTTAAAACACGGACTCCGACTTTGACCAGTGCGAATGCCGAATCCGAAGTTCTGGAAAATTCCAGTTGCATCCTCGTGCCGGGAAAGGCATCGAAGGGCTTGTAATTCCCTCTATTTACTATGGCTGACCGCGAAGACAAGAATGTGGAAAACGTGCCCGGCAAGTTCTACGTGGACAGCCAGTGCATCGACTGTGATCTCTGCCGCGAGACCGCGCCGAACAATTTCACCCGCGCCGAGGACGAAGGCTACTCCTACGTTTTTAAACAGCCGGAAACCCCCGAAGATCTGGCTCAATCCCGCGAGGCGATGGAAGGCTGCCCGGTGGAAGCGATCGGCGAGGATGGCGACAGTTAGAACTCGCGCGGCCATGAAAAAGCCGCCGCGTAACCGCAAAATCCGCGAGGAAATCCTCCGCGAATGGCGTGGTGCCGACGAGCCAGCCGATCTCAACGCCGGCATCCACCTCGCGGAAAGTTTCGTCGCCGCGATCTTGCGCGCCGCCGGTGCCGAGGACGGCCTAAACGAAGACCAAGTCCGCGCCACCTGGAAGGAACTCGCCGGAGATTTCATCGCCCGCCACACCGAGCCGATTTCCGTGAAAGGCGGCAACCTCGTCCTTCGCGTGACCCAGCCGACGCTGCGTTTCCAACTCGAACAAATGAAACCCATGCTCCTCGCCCGCATCCGCGAGCAGTTAGGCGAAGGCCGAGTCAAGACGATCAAATTTCAAATCGGGTAACAGAATTTTCTTCCCCATGTTTCGCAACCTCATCTTCGACTGGTCCGGCACTTTGGTGGACGATCTCGGCCCGGTCATCGAGGCGACCAATGCCGTGCTCGCGAAATATGAAATCGCTGCGCTCGATCGCGAAAGTTTCCGCCGCGTCTTCCGGCTGCCCTACCGCGAGTTCTATGCTGAGCTGCTTCCTCATATCCCGTTGGAGGAACTCGAAGCCCATTTCCGCCCTGCCTTCGACGCCGCGCTCACCCCCGTCACCGTCCTCCCCCACGCCCGCGAGAAACTCGAATGGTGCAGCGCCCTCGGCATCCGCTGCTTCGTCCTCACTTCCATGGACACCCTCGCCTTCGAGCGCCAGATGGATGCATTCGGCCTGCGCCAGCATTTTGAAGCCACCTACTCCGGCGTCCTCGACAAGCGGGAAATCATTCACCGCATCCTCGCAACCCACCACCTCAACCCCGCCGAGACCGCCTTCGTCGGGGACATGACCCACGACGTGGAAACTGCCCGCCACGGCGGCATTTCCTCCATTGCCGTGCTCACCGGCTACAACCATGCGGAAATCCTCGCCGCCGTCCGCCCCGATCTAACCGTCCCCGACCTCGGCGTCCTGCGCACCCTGCTCGACCGCCGCCGCAGCGTTTCCCGGCCCATCGCCACCGTCGGCGCGCTGATCCACGACGGAGCGGGCCGCGTCCTGATGGTCCGCACCCACAAATGGGGCGACCGCTGGGGCATCCCCGGCGGGAAAATCGAGCGTGGAGAGTCCTCCACCGCCGCCTTGGAACGCGAGATCCTTGAGGAAACCGGCCTCTCCCTGACCGACATCCGCTTCATCCTAGTCCAAGACTGCATTGACTCCCCCGAGTTCATCCGGCCCGAACATTTCCTGCTCCTCAACTACCTCGCCCGCGCCACCACCACCGCCGTCACCCTCAATGACGAAGCCGAGGAATTCCGCTGGCTCACCCCCACCGCCGCCCTCGCCCTCGATCTCAACCAGCCCACTCGCGTCCTACTAACGGAAG
>JAYVEJ010000067.1:0-6504 GCA_043748885.1 Luteolibacter sp.
GTTGGAAGGAGGCTGGACTTGGCGGTTGGAAACCGCCGCCACGTCTGCGAGTTTGACCGGAGTGTAGCCTAGCAGAATCTCGGAGAGATAGTCCATCGAGTGGCGGCGCTCGGGAGCAACGAGTGTGTCTGCTAGAAGCGTGTCGAAGAACGGCCCGGCGACTTCGATCCCGTGGTGAAGCAGGATGGATAAATCGAACTTGAGGTTGTGACCGATTTTTTCCGCCGGGGTGGAGAAGAGAGATTTGAGATTTGCAATTAGAGATTCCGAATACGGGAGATACCAGCCTTCGTGCGGCTTCCAAGAAAACGCGACACCTAGCAGCTTGGAAGTGAAGCGGTCCAGGCCGGTGGTCTCGATGTCGAAGCAGAAGGATTTCTGTGCGGCGAGTGCGGCGAAGAGTTGCGCCTGGAGCACTGGAGTGTCGGCGAGGTGATAAGTGTGCTCGACCTCGCGGATGGTTTTAAAGGTTTCGAAGATCGTGGGTGCAGAGATTTCACTAGAAGGTGGGTGGTTAGAAACCGCCGCCACGTCTGGGAAAAGTCGCTTGGTTAGAGTGCGGAACTCGAACTCATTGAAGAGTGTCTTCAATGCTTCCTCATCGCGGGTGGAAAGAACGAGATCATCCCAAGTGACGTCGATGGGGACATCCAGAATGATCGTCGCAAGCTGTTTGGAGAGCCGCGCTTGATCGGCGTGAGTCTCGACATTTTCCTTTTGCTTGCCCTTGAGCTTGGCGGAATTCGCGATGATCCCCTCAATGGAGCCAAACTCGGCAATGAGCTTTTTCGCGGTTTTTTCGCCAATGCCAGGGATGCCGGGAATGTTGTCGGCGGCGTCGCCCCACAGGCCGAGGATGTCGATAACTTGCTCCGCGCGCTCGATCTCCCAGTTTGTTAGCATGGTGGGGAGGTCGATGATTTCGTGGTCCGAGCCTTTGCGACCCGGCTTCCACATGCAGGTGGTTGCCGAAATAAGCTGCGCAAAATCTTTGTCCGGCGTGACCATGAACGACTCGAAACCATCGGGTTCCGCGCGCTTCACCAAGGTGCCGATGATGTCGTCCGCCTCGAAACCATCCAGCTCTAACACCGGGATATGAAATGCGCGGCACAGCGCTTTCACATGCGGGATGGCGGCGGCAAGTTCCTCGGGCATTTCATCGCGCTGGGCCTTGTATGCGGGAAACAAGAGATGCCGCGGAGTGGGCGCTGAGGTATCAAATGCGACTCCGATATGGCTAGGGTTTTCCTTTTCTAAGATAAACAACAGAGTGTTGATAAAGCCATAGAGCGCGGAAGTATTCACTCCCTTCGAGTTGCGGATCGGGGCTTGGATGAGCGCGAAATGAGCCCGATAGATCAGGGCCATGCCGTCGAGCAGGAAAAGGCGGTGCATGGCTGGAGCTTGGGCGAGCCTTTCTGGAGAGTCGAGAAGAGTGCGAGCTAACTCGGTTTGATATCCAGCATCAGGGAAATGTGCATGGCGGTGAGTTCGCCCATCGACTGGCAATCGCCGAATCCGCTGGTGGCGTGCATCCGGTCAAGCTCGCGAGCGAGGGTGATGACATGCTCGCGCGGGGCGATGTCCTCACGCCGCATCACGCCTAACATCGCGCGCAGGCGGCTGCTTTCGACCTTGGCACGGCGGGCCATTTGCGCGTGTTCCTCAGCCACGTATTGGTCGATGCTCTTGCGGTTGAGCACCTCGAAGGCGAGCCGAGTGACCTTGCGGTTCGAGTTGAAACGGAATGCTAAATAGATGTTACCATTTCCCTCATACGATTGCTGGTCAAAGTCGATGGCTCTCACGCGGTATTGGATTTCCTCGAAGTCCGGCGTGATATCGACCACATAGTTCACACTCCGCATATCTCCTAGCAGGCGGATGAAACTGCGCTCGGTGAATTTAGTAAACTCCTTGGCAATCCGCACTTTGTTGAGTCCGGGTTGATAGAGATAGTCCCGCAGAAACACATCACCGGGGACGCCCGCGATGTGCTCTTCGATCAGGGTATTGCCATTGACGAGATAGTTAATCCGATTGGGAGATAAGATATGTTCTAGTTCCAGACCATAGATGCGCGAGGCGTCTGCTTGTTTCACATAGAAGTAGTCGGAGTTATCATTAAACAAATTCGTCACCCGGATGCGGAAGGGTTTGGAATTTCCAAAATCTCCGAAGTCGATGCGATCCACTAGCAGGTGTTCATGTTGTTCCGCATCGCGGCCTAACTTTAGCTCGGTGTAAATACTAGTCAGTCGCGGGCGCAGCTCGGCGATGACCTCGGGCGGATACATCACAGTCAACCAAAGAGTCTCGCGGCCCTTCGGATCTTCATAAGGAATCGCTCCGCTGAAGCGGCATAACTCATCATAGACCTTTGGGATTTCCCGCTGGCGGTCGAAGTGATAGAGATACTGCCGCAAGGTCGGGGATACTGGGTACTTCGTCTTCTGCCGTGCGATCACGGGCGGACGCTAGCGGATCGCGTGGAGGGATGCCAGCTTGGGGTTTTGTCTTGAAGTGATTAACAAGGAGCGGCGGACTCCGATCCGCCGAGCCAAGGGTGAGTTGATGCTGTTGAGCGCAAGCACTTCTTCAGCGGCTTCTCATTGGCTTGGGCGATTCGGAGATCGCCCTTCCTTGGGTGCCGCCCATTTCCAAGCACCGATGAAGCAAGGGTATTGCCGTGTTAGAATAGGTCACCGCGCGAGCGCCACCAAGATCGCCTTCTGGGCATGGAGGCGGTTTTCGGCTTGTTGGAAAATCGTGTTTGCGTGGAGTTCTAGCACTTCGCTGCTGATTTCCTTGCCGCGATAGGCGGGCAGGCAGTGCAGGACGATGTGGCCATGCGCGGCGTGGGCAAGAAGGTCGCCATTCAGCTGGAAGCCCGCGAACTCGTGTTCTTTTTCCGGCTGATCCTCTTGGCCCATCGAAAGCCAGACGTCGGTGTTGATGACGTGTGCTCCTTCTGCCGCAGCTTCGGGATCGGAGGTGATGGTGACGTTGGGCGCGGCGAGGTCTGCTAGAAATCCGGCGGGCGGCTGGCAGGATGGAGGTGCTGCGACGACTAGCTTGAAGCCCAGACGCTTCGCGGCCCACATCCACGAGCGGGTCATGTTAGAATAGCCGTCGCCGATGAAGGCGATCTTCTTGTCCTCCCAGGTGCCGAGCTTTTCCTGGATCGTCAACAGGTCTGCTAGAATCTGGCAGGGATGCTCGTCATCGGTGAGTGCGTTGATCGTCGGGATGCCGGAAAACTCCGCGAAGTCCGCCACGTCCTGCTGGGCGAAGGTGCGGATGATCGCGCCGTGGACCATCCGGCCTAACACCCGAGCGGTGTCCTTGATCGGCTCGCCGCGACCGAGTTGGATGTCGTTTTTTGAGAGAAACATCGGGAAGCCGCCGAGTTCGCGGATGCCGACCTCGAACGAGACGCGGGTGCGGGTGGAAGACTTGGTGAAAATGAGCGCCCACGTTTGTCCGGCGAGTTTCTGCCCGTCGCGCCCGCGCTGGCGTTTCAGGTACGCGGCGGAATCCAGCAGCGCCTGGATTTTCTTGGTGCTGAGTTGTTCGATGGAGAGGAAGTTTTTCATTATTCGGATGAGATGGATGGTGTGCCCGAGGAGTCAGAAGATGATGATTTGAGTTCCTTCAATGATTGGGGGCCGGCAATATCGAACATTTCGCGAATCTGAGAATATGAGTAAGACAAACGCAGCAAATAATAGGCCCACAATAATCCTGACAAACCGACAACGATGCCAAAAGCTTCCCAACTTTTATTTGTTGAAGACATCATGATGAAAAAACTGAAACCGCCGACGATATAGCCAAGATCCTTATTGAAGACATGTAGTTTTCTCGCAATTTGTAAGTCGGACATAGCTTCTCCAGCCGACCAAGCTCTTGCCTTGATGATCATCTTTTCCGCCTTTGCCATCGTCATCTTGGTCATCGATTTAGTTCGTTAGAACTCGGCAAGCACGGAGTGGATGGTCACCAGCGCTTCATCCACCTCCGCGTCGGTGACGTTGAGTGGCGGCAGCAAGCGGAAGGTGTTAGGACCAGCGGGTGGCACGATCAGGCCGCGCTCCAACAGCTTGTTCACCACCACCAGCGCGGGCGTTTTGCCCTCGGGCGTTGGGATGAGTGCGGGATCGAGGGCGATGCCTAACAACAACCCTTGGCCGCGCACCTCGGTGACGACGGGGAGATTCCATGAGCGCACCGTTTCGCGAATGCGGACCTCTTGATAGATTGCATTCACGGCCAGTTCCTTCTCGCGGATCTCTTTGAGCACGGCCAGCGAGGCGGCGCAGACGAGTGGATTTCCACCATAGGTCGAGCCGTGCGAACCCGGTCCCATCAGCGATGAGAGCGGCGTGCCGTCTTCATCCACTGCGCGGTCGCTGAGCCAGAATGCGCCGATTGGCACGCCGCCGCCCATCCCCTTGGCCCAGGAAATCCCATCGGGCTGGATTTCGGGCGCGATCATCCGCCAAGCCATCGCGTCGCCGCAGCGACCGAAGCCGGCTTGCACCTCGTCGAAAAATAACAGCAGGTCGTGCTTCTTGCAGAGCGCGGCCACGGCGCGGAGGAATTCCGGCGTTGCTAGGTTAATGCCACCCTCGCCTTGCACCGGCTCTAGCAGAATGGCCGCAGTCTCGGGACGCACCGCGTTTTCAAGCGCCGCGATGTCATTGAACGGTAAATAACGAAAGCCCGGCAGCAACGGATCGAAGCCTTCCTGAATCTTTTTCTGCCCGGTGGCAGCCATCGCGCCGAGCGTGCGACCGTGGAAGGATTGCAAGAACGTGACCACTTCGTAGCGCTGCGAGCCGTCCGGCTGCGGGCGTTTCAGGCCGAAGCGGCGGGCGGATTTGATCAAGCCGTCGTTAGCCTCGGCACCGGAGTTAGAGAAAAAGATTTTTCCCGGCAGGCGCACATGGTGGGTGTTGATTTCCTCTGCGAGTAGCGCCTGGAGTGGTGACTGATAGAGGTTTGAAACATGCATCAACTCGCCAGCCTGCTGGCGGATAGCTTCTACTAACAGCGGATGGCAATGGCCGAGCGAACAGACCGCGATGCCCATGCAGAAATCCAGATAACTCTTCCCGGTGTCGTCCCACAAACGGCAGCCAGCCCCGCGCACAGGGACCAGCGGAAAGCGCGCGTAGGTGGCAAGAACGTGTTGGGCGTAGAGTTCGGGAGTCGTCATCGGTTGGCGGGGAAGGGGCGGAGACTAGCCCCAATCCGCCGAATGGCAATGCGGGAGATTGGCTGGAGCCTGACGGGAAATAACTACGCTCAAGGCGGCGGACAGAGGTGCTGCCCCTGCCCGGCGAGTTTTAGAATGGGAGGAAAAGCCATCCAGTTAGAATGGGAAAAAGATTGGGATAAAGATCGAGCCGAGGACCCAGCAGAGGATGTCTAACGGCACACCCACGCGGATGAAGTCGGTGAAACGATAACCGCCAGCGCTGTAAACCATCATGTGCGTTTGGTAACCGGCTGGAATGGCGAATCCAATACTCGCGCCGATCATCACCGCGACGATAAACGGCCGAGGGTCCACTCCCATATCCCGGCCCAGCTCGATCGCGAATGGAGCTAACAAGGCAGCGACCGCATTGTTACTAAGTAGCTCGGTGAAGAGGATAGTGAGTAGTAAAACGGCTGATAGAATAAGCCGTTTATCCCAAGTGCCGATGAGTCCCATCAGCCCATGGACGATGGTCTTGGATGCGCCAGTCCGGTCCAGCGCCTCACCGAGTGCGAGCGTCCCGAGGATCATGATGAGAATCCGCCAGTCGATGGCTTGATAGACTTCGTCGGATTGGAGGCAGCCGCCCAGCACGACTAACAGCGCGGCTCCCAGCGCCACCCACTCGAATGGAATGAAGTTATCGCGCGAGCCGACGACCATCACCAACGCGAGTGCCAGCAGCGCGACCCATGCCCGTTTGCGGCGGTAAGTGGGCTTTTGTTGTTTGGTCTCACTGAGATTGAGCACATCGCTATCGCGGAAGAGTTCCTTCATCCGTTCGGCAGAACCCTCGAATAGCAACGTATCACCGACTTCCAGTTTAAGGTTCTCGAAGTTGTCCTTGAGGTTTGCCCCTTGCCGGTGGACGGCCAGAATGATGATGCCGAATTGCTGGCGGAAACCGACGTCGCGGAGCGTCTTGCCAACCAGCTTACACCGCGGCCCTAACATGCCCTCGACCAACACCGCCTTTTCCGTTTGGACATAACTCAGGCCAAATTCGGACTTGGCGGCCACAGCGATGCCTTCCACATCCGTGAGTCCCCGCACGCCGGAAAGCCGGCTCTTAATAATCACTCGGTCGCCCGGCTCGAATCGCAGTTCATTGAACGGCACTTCCACCCGGTTGCCACTGCGCCGGACCTCGATCACGCGCATGTCGCGGCGCTTGGCCAGCGAAGTTTCCGCTAGGGTTTTACCCACCAGCGGCGAGTCGTCTGAAACAATCGCGG
>JAYVEJ010000068.1:0-6496 GCA_043748885.1 Luteolibacter sp.
GCAGGCCTTTCGAGATCATCCCCGGCGCTGCCAGTGGGGTGAAATGGCTGGGCACGATCATCCCCGCGTTGCCCATCGAGCAATTGTCTGCGCCCGCCAGCTCGCGCTCGATCAGCGTCACCGGGAACCCCCGTTGCAGCGCGTAGTAAGCGGAACACAGCCCGATCACTCCGCCGCCCACGATGACCACCCGCTCCGTTCTCATGAAAGGCAGCCTAGCCCATCTGTCTTGCCCGCGAATCCAGTGATCCCTGCGGAAACCGCAACAATCCAGCATCTTCGCAGTGCCATGCGCCTCGCCATTTCCACAACTGGCGGAGAAAAAAACTTGGATAATCACTTTTCACCGCGACGTAGCCATGGCCACTCACCCCCGAAATCCGCTTTTCTAACACCGAGGTTTTTCACGCCTCTCTCCGTCACTCCATCTTTCACGATGCGCTCATTGTTTCATTCCACAGTACTCCGCCGGACGCTTGCTTGCAGCGTTCTGAGCTGCGCCGGATACGCCCAGGCCGATCACGCCGCCACTTTCGAGAAAGACATTTTACCCATTCTGGAAAAGCATTGCTACGACTGCCATGGCGACGGCGAGCACAAAGGCAAGGTGAGTTTCGATACCTTCGGCACCACCGAGGCACTCATCGGCCAGACCGATCTGTGGCTTCACGCGCTGAAAAATCTCCGCAGCGGCATGATGCCTCCCGCCAAGAAAAAGCGCCCGACCGCGCAGGAAATTTCCACTCTTGAGGCGTGGATCAAACTCGGCCCGCTCAAGCTCGATCCGCTCCACCCGAACCCCGGCCGCATCACCCTCCGCCGCCTGAACCGCGTGGAATATCGCAACACCATCCGCGACCTCACCGGCGTCGATTTCCGGACCGACGAGGAGTTCCCCGCAGACGACACTGGCTACGGCTTCGACACCATTGCGGATGCGCTCACCACCTCGCCGCTGCTTTTGGAAAAATACATGCAAGCGGCGGAAACCATCGTCGCCAAAGCCGTGCCCCTCCAAGGCAGCGTCACTCCAGCCCGCAGCATTTCCGCCAAAAACTTTACCAGCAAGGGCGCGGGCGACGATCGACTCTCGCTCCACGATCCTGCCGATCTGAAAATCACCCGCGAAGACGTGCCGCCAGAGCGAGCGGAACAGGTGAAATACGCGGAGGAAATCATCCGCCGTTTCACCACCCGCGCCTTCCGCCGCCCGGTGGATGAGCCGACCATTCAGAAGCTCACCGCGCTTGCCACCGTTTTCGCCGCCTCGCCCGGCGGCAGCTTCGAGTGCGGCATCGCCAAGGCGCTCACCGCCGTCCTCGCCTCGCCACGTTTCCTGTTCCGGCTGGAAGACACCGTGCCCGAGGCCGATCCCGCCGCCCACCCGCTGCTCGATGAGTTCGCGCTCGCCTCGCGGCTGTCCTATTTCCTCTGGTCCACCATGCCGGATGAGCCGCTCTATCAGCTAGCCGAGCGCGGCGAGTTGCGGAAAAATCTAGCCGCGCAAGTCACGCGGATGCTCAACCACGAGCGCTCCGACGAGTTGGTCCAAAACTTCGCCGGCCAGTGGCTGCAAACGCGCGATGTGGAGAGCGTCAGCATCGACGCCCGCATCGTCCAAGCCCGCGACATCGGCCAGGAAAAGGACATGCGCGGCAGGTTCGAGCTACGCCAACGCCTCAACCAAGCCATCGACGACGCGGAAAAAGCCCACGACACCGCCCAGCTCGAAGTCCTGCGCCAAGAGCTGGCAGACTTCCGCGCGAAATCCGGCAAGCGCATCGAGTTCAGCGGCTCCCTGCGCACCGCCATGCGGCGCGAGGCGGAAATGATGTTCCGCCACCTCCTGCAAGACGACCGCAGCCTGCTGGAGCTGATCGAGAACGACTCCACGTTTCTCAACGAGGAACTCGCCAACCACTACGGCGTGCCGGACGTGAGAGGCGAGGAAATGCGCCTCGTGAAGCTCCCGCCAGACAGCCCGCGCGGCGGCGTCATCACCATGGGCAGCGTGCTCGCCGTGACTTCCAATCCCACCCGCACCTCGCCCGTGAAGCGCGGCCTCTTCATTCTCGAAAATCTGCTAGGCACCCCGCCACCGCCACCACCGCCTAACATCCCATCGCTCGAAGCCTCGGAGAAATCTCATGATGGCGGAAATCTAACTCTCCGCGCCGCGCTCGCCCTCCACCGCGAGCAGCCGCTTTGCTCGTCCTGCCACAACCGGATGGACCCGCTCGGCTTGGCGTTAGAAAACTTCAACGCCATGGGATCTTGGCGGGAGAAAGACCAAGGAATTCCCCTCGAGTCCCCAGCCGGCCAATTGATCACCGGCGAGAAATTCGCCGATGTTCGCGAACTCAAGCACCTCCTCGTCACCACCCGCCGCCGCGACTTTTACCAGTGCATCACCGAGAAACTCACCACCTACGCACTCGGACGCGGACCCTTGCCGTGCGACATCACCACCCAGGACGCCATCGTCGAAAAACTCGAACAAACGAACGGCAAATTTTCCACGCTGATCACCGGGATCATCGAGTCCCCCGCCTTTCAACAACGCCAACGCCTCATCCCATGAACCTCGCTTCTCACAATCGCCGCGGTTTCCTCCGCGGCATGGGAGCTTGCCTCGCCTTGCCCGCCTTCGAAGCATTTCTGCCAAGCCGCGCCCTCGCGGCCACTGCCGCGCGTTCCGCCATCGCCACCACCGCCAGCGGCGCTCCGCTGCGGATGGCGTTCGTCTATTTCCCCAACGGCGCGATCCAACAAGACTGGACGCCCACCGGCAGCGGCAAGGATTTCGCCTTCGGAAATACCCTCGCGCCGCTCGAACCCCTGCGCCACCGCGTGCAAGTCCTCTCTGGCCTTGAGCACCTCAATGCCAATGCCGGCAACGACGGTGCCGGCGATCACGCCCGCGCTAACGGCACCTTTCTAACCGGCGTGCGAGTCAAGAAAACTGCCGGCAGCGACATCCTCGCCGGCGTCTCTGTGGATCAGATCGCCGCGCAAGCCATCGGCAAGTCCACCCGCTTTGCCTCGCTCGAGCTTTCCACCGACCCGCACCCCAAATCCGGCGGCTGCGATTCCGGCTACTCCTGCGCCTACGAGTCCAATCTCGCTTGGCGCACCGCCACCTCGCCACTCTCGCCGGAAACCAACCCGCGGCTGGTTTTCGAGCGCCTCTTCGGCACCGGTGCCCACGGTCAGCGCAGGGCCAGCCTCGTCCAGCGCCGCGCCCAGCAACGCTCCATCCTCGACTTCGTCATGGACGACGCCAAGTCCGTCCAAAGCCAGCTCACCCACCGCGACAAAGCCAAGCTGGATGAGTATCTAACCGGCGTGCGCCAGATCGAGGAACGCATCGTCACCGCCGAGACTTTTACCAACATCCCAGACCCCGACATCGCCACCCCCGACGGGATTCCCACCGCCTACGATCAATACATCAAGCTGATGTTTCAAATGATGGCGCTCGCCTTTGAGACCGACTCCACCCGCGTCGCCTCCCTGCTGTTAGCCCACGACGGCAGCAACCGCGCCTTCCCAGAAATCGAAATCGCAGAAGGTCATCACGGACTCTCCCACCACCGCGACCAACCCGACCTCATTCGCAAAGTCGCCCAGATCGACCGCTTCTATGCCGACCGCTTCGCCGAGTTTCTCACCCTGCTAGAATCCAAGCAAGACGCCGACGGCCAGACCCTCCTACACAACTCGATGATCGTTTACGGCTGTGGCAACTCGGATGGAAACCGCCACACCCACGCCAATCTCCCGGTCGTCCTCGCCGGCAACGGCGGCGGTGCCCTCCACCCCGGCCGCTACCTAGAAACAACCGCCACCCCGATGTGCAATCTCTATCTGAACATGCTCGACCAAATGGGCGTCCCCCCGCTCGACCGCTTCGGCGATAGCACCGCCCGCCTCGCCAGCATCTAACTCAACGTGGCTGGAGCGTCCCGCTCCAGACCGTTGCCGGGGCGTCCCGCCCCGATCAATTCCCGCTTTGAAAACCCTCCTCTTCATCTGCTCCCAGAACAAACTCCGCAGCCCCACGGCGGAGGCCGTCTTCGCCGGAACTCCCGGCATCGACGTCGATTCCGCCGGTCTCAACAACGACGCCATCGTCCCGCTCACCCCCGAGCAAGTTGAGTGGGCGGACGTGATTTTCGTGATGGAGAAAGAGCATCGTCAGAAGCTCAACCGGAAATTCAAACACCATCTCAAGCACCAACGCGTCATCGTGTTAGGAATCCCCGACAACTACGCCTACATGGACCCCGCGCTGGTGGTCTTGCTCAAGTCGAAGGTGCTGCCATTGCTTTGATTCGCAGTGGACCGCGCCAGCCTCTCCGGTGAAGCTCCGCGCATGACGAAAGGTTCGGGATGGATGCGGCTCGCGGCGGCGGTGGCCAGCGGTTTGTTAGTGGCAGCGGCATTTCCGCCGTTAGATTTCAGTTGGCTGGTGTGGGTGGGAATGCTGCCGCTGCTGTGGGCACTGGGATCAGTGGAGGGAAAACGCGCGGGCTTGAGAGGATTCGGCATCGCCTATCTGGCCGGGCTAACAGCGTGCTTGATCCAGTTTCACTGGGTCGCCTCGGTCTCGTGGCTGGGCGCGATTTTACTGCCACTCTATCTGGCGGTTTACTGGGGTTTGTTCGGCTGGTTCGCGGCGACCCTCGGCAAGCCGCGCAAGAACGGTGGCGCGCGGGAAAGCCTGCGGTTGGCGTTCTGCCTCGGCGCGGTGTGGGCCGGCTGCGAGCTGCTGCGCGGCTGGGTGATCACCGGCATCAGTTGGAACGTGCTGGGCGTGGCGCTCGGGGAATCGCCGCTGCTCGCACAAGCAGCGGATTTGTTAGGCGTGGCCGGGCTGTCGCTGGCCTTGGTATTTTTCCAAACGCTGCTGGTGCAGGCGGGACGGAACCGAAAGTGCCGGGAGTTAGGAATGGCCGCGCTGGCGGTGATTTCACTGCTGGCCTACGGAAAATTCCGGCTCGCGCTGGAGGCCAAAGGCGAGTCCGTGCGGCTCAAGGCGTTGTTAGTCCAAATCAACATTCCCCAAGACGCCGCGCGGGTTTTGTGGACGGATTTAGAAACCCATCAGGCCTACGAGGATGAAACTCTCAAGGCACTCAACGTTTTAAAATCGCCCGATGGAAACATTTCCCCGCAATGGCCGGACTGGGTGATGTGGCCGGAATGCGCTCTAACGGGCCGCATCCTCCGCACCGACGACGGCGCGTGGGGAAGCTGGCAAATCAACACGGACACCATCGCCCAAGTCCGCGAGGCGGGACCGTTTTCGCTGATCTATGGCGTCAACGAACTGGAAGCCGAGAACAAGGGCGATGAGCTGGTGATGAAGGAAAACGCCAAAGCCTACAACTCCATCGCCGTCATGTCGCCGAGCGATGATCTGCAAACCTATCGCAAACACCACTTGGTGATCTTCGGTGAAACCATTCCGTTTGTGGACTCAATGCCATGGTTGAAAAAAATCTACGAGCAACAATCCGGCGCGGAATACCACGGTGCCTTCACTGCGGGAGACTCGTTAGAGCCGCTTCCCATCCTCGCTGGAGAGACGCTGATCGGCGCGATCCCAACCGTCTGCTTCGAAGACTCGGTGCCGCGGCTCACCCGCAAATTCATCCGCCACGGGCCACAGGTGATCATCAATGTCACCAACGACGGCTGGTTCAAAGAATCCGCCGCCGCCGCCCAACATTTCGCCTACGCGCGGTTCCGCGCCATCGAGCTGCGGCGGCCGATGCTCCGCTGCGCCAACACCGGCGTCAGTGCGGCCATCAGTTCCACTGGCTCCACCGCCCACCCGGACACCGGTAAATCCCAGATCTTAACCGATGCAAATGGCAGCCACTTCACCCGCGGCTCGCTGCTAACGGAATTAAAAGTCCTGCTCCATCCCACGTTTTCGCTCTACGCCCAAATCGGCGATTGGGGGATTCTAGTGCTAGCGCTGGCAGGACTGTTAGTGGCCACTCTAACCCGGAGCGACCACGGGACAGACCTTTAGCCATGCTTGCCTGCGGCTCCAAAAAGCCGGATTGGCGGCGACTACTGGGCAAAAAAGGGAGCATCGGAATGATCCGGTGCTCCCTCTGACTTGATCCATTCAGCGGATCGCACGCTTACTGCCAACGCAGAACGTCTTGAAGTTCCACTTGCTAGGGTCATCGATCAGGCCGTTGGTGAGCGACCTCCGGGTGTGAAGCCGGACTAGGTAGGAGCACGACGGCCATGGGGTGATGTCGTGCAAGTCGGTGCCTGCCGCACCCCGCGGTCCCACGCCGCTCGGGAATATCGGTGGCGGTCCGGGAATCGTTGCGGAGGTCACCAAATCGATGGACCATCCGGCTAGCACTTCGTGATCCGTCGTGTACAGAATGTGCAAATCATTTGTTAGAGGCGAGCAAGCGGTCGCCCCAGGTCCAATGAACTCCTGCAGATCAATTAGGTTCACCTCGTT
>JAYVEJ010000069.1:0-2434 GCA_043748885.1 Luteolibacter sp.
CACGAAGGCGACGTGCCGCCCGATGGACCCTACTTGGGTTCGGAAAAACCGCCTTTGATTTGAGCGCCCGTTGATCGCGCTGCGGCGTGCCTTGGTGGCCCGCCCTCATTCCTTGCTTGGCACCATTTCGCCAGCTTGGGGTCACTTCATAGATCCGTTTTCCCCGTCCTACGCCGCATTTCACGGGTGGGCGTCTCTCACCTAACACCATGTCCAAATTTTCATCAATGGCCGTGCTGGCGCTTGCCGCCATGGTCTATCCGCTCGCTGCGGAACCCGCCGCAGTTGTCTCGCTTGCCAGCGTGGGGGGTCGCATCCGTGCCCAAAATCCCGATCTCGCCGCCGCTCGACTGCGCATCCAAGAAGCGCTTGGCCGCATCAACCAAGCCGGTCGCCTCACCAATCCTGAGCTGGAAACCTCACTCGAGCACAACCCACGCTTCCGCGAGGGGAAATTTGAAATCGGTTTTTCCCAGCGCTTCCCCGTCACCGGCAGGCTGCGGTTAGAGAAGGACGTCTCACACACCGAACTCAAAGCCTCCGAGGCCGAAGTCCGCGAGGTCGAGCGCCAACTCACCAGTCAGGCTCGTGAAGCGGTGGTGAAAATCCTCGCCACCCGCCAGCGCCGCGAACTGCTCCGCGAGCAATCCAGCGTCTCTAAAGAGTTCGCCAAATTTCTAGCTGAAATCGCCGCCAAGGGAGAAGGCTCGCCGCTCGATGCTGGCCAGGCGAAACTCGAAGCCGCCAGCCTCGCCATGGAAATGCGCCAGCTCGATGCGGGAGAAACCGCCCTTATCGGCGAGCTCACGCCGTTGTTAGGAATGCGCCCCGGAGAAGCGCTCAACGTCGGCGGAACCCTGCCCGTGCCCGCCATCCCCGGAACGGCTGCCGAGCCGGCGCGTCGCCCAGATTTCCAAGCTGCAAAGCTCGACGCCCTCGCCGCCAAGCAAGGCGTCGCGCTCGAGCAAGCCCGCCGCTACGACGACGTGGAAGGCGGGATTTTCACCGCTGCCGAACGCAAACTAGACGCACCTAACGGCTACGGCAACGAGGCCATCGTCGGCCTGCGTTTCAAAGTCGCGCTGCCGTTCTGGAACAAGAACGAAGGTGCAATCCAGGAAGCGGAAGCCAAACAACAGCGCAAGGAGAAGGAGGCCATCGCCCTCAGCCGCAACATCCGCTTAGAGGCCGAAGCTGCTAGAAACGAGATGCAGCAATGGTTGCAAATGATCGCGGAAATCAACGACACCCTGCTCCCGCTCGCCGACGCACAAGCCAGTCTAGCAGAGACCACTTACCGCAACGGCCAAGGCGAAATCCAGTCCGTCCTCCGCTCCCGTGAAAAGCGCCTGCAACTCGCCGCCGCCCGGCTCGATGCATTGCGCGAGTTCCACCTCGCCCGCGTCCACCACGAGACCGCACTCGGCAAACCTTAACTCACTCCCATTGCATGAAACTATTCCTCGCTCTGTTGTTCACCATTTCTAACATCCACGCTGCCGTAGGCTCGGACACCATCGTCCTCGATGAAACCGGGGTGAAGAACCTCCGCATCGAGACCCTCGAAGTTGAGGAAACTGACTTCGAGGAAACCGTCTTCGCGCTCGGCCGGATCGCCGAGATTCCCGAGCGCCACGGCGTGGTCAGCAGCCGCATTTCCGGGCGCGTCACCAGCCTCGAAGGCCAAGAAGGCGACACCGTGGAAAAGGACCAAATCCTAGTGCGCGTAGAAAGCCGCCAGCCGGGCAACCCGCCACCGATCATCGAACTCAAGGCCCCGCTCGGTGGCCTCATCGTCGAGTCTCACATCCGCATCGGCGAGCCGGTCGAGCCCGATAAAGAATTGCTCGATATTTCTAACCTGAGCGAGGTCTTAGCGATTGCCCGCGTGCCGGAAAGCCAAGCGGCGAAACTCAAACCCGGCAGCAAGGCGCACATCCGGGTTTCCGCTTTGGGCGATCAGCCGCTGGATGGAGAAATGCTCCGCTTCGGCACCTCGGCCGACCGCGAGAGCGGCACCATCGACGCCATCTTCAAAGTCACCAATCCCGACCTCAAGATGCGCCCGGACATGCGCACCGAGTTTTCCATCGTCCTCGCCAAGCGCTCTAACGTCCTCAGCATCCCCCGCGCCGCACTGCAAGGCGAGCCGAGCAAACGCTTCGTTTACGTCAAACACTTCGATCTCCCTAACGCCTTTATCAAGACCCCCGTGCAAGTCGGGGAAATGAACGACCGCTTCGTCGAAGTCATTAGCGGCCTGCTTCCCGCCGATGAAGTCGTCACTCGAGGCGCCTACTCGTTGTCCTTCGCCGGCGGTGGCAGCGTCTCCCTCAAGGACGCACTCGATGCTGCGCACGGCCACGAACACGCCGCAGACGGCGGCGAACTAACAGCGGAGAAAAAAGCGGAAATCGCTGCCGCGAAAAATGGT
>JAYVEJ010000070.1:0-2434 GCA_043748885.1 Luteolibacter sp.
AAACGTTACTAACAACATGAGTGTCGATACTAACCTTCGCGAACTATTTGGTGTGGACGAGCGGCCTGAGGCCTTCGATCAAGTTTCCATCACCGTTGCCTCACCGGAAATCATCCGCTCTTGGTCCAAGGGCGAAGTGAAAAACCCGGAAACCATTAACTACCGGACCTTCAAACCTGAGAAGGGTGGTCTCTTTTGCGAGCGGATCTTCGGACCCACCCGCGACTGGGAATGCGCCTGCGGCAAATACAAACGGATCAAACACAAAGGTGTGATCTGCGACCGTTGCGGCGTGGAAGTTACACTGAGCCGCGTCCGTCGCGAGCGCATGGGCCACATCGAGCTAGCAGTGCCGGTTTCCCATATCTGGTTCTACAAATGTATGCCATCTCGGATTGGCCTCATGTTAGACATGAGTGCCCGTCAGCTTGAGCGCGTCATTTACTATGAAGATTACGTCGTCACTGAGCAGGGCAACACTGCCCTCGAAGTCGGCCAACTTCTCACGGAGAATGAACTTCGCGAAGCGGAAGATACCTATGGCGATGGTTCATTCCAAGCCGGCATGGGTGCCGCCGCTATTATGGAATTGCTCCGCCAGTGCGACCTTCCTTCATTGATTGTCGCGCTTGAGGAAGAGCTCGGAACGACTCGTTCTAAGCAGAACAAGAAGAAGCTCTCCAAGCGGCTCAAGATCACTCAAGGTTTCTCGCAATCCAAGTCGCGCCCTGAGTGGATGATCCAAACGGTGCTGCCAGTGATCCCGCCGGACTTGCGTCCGCTGGTGCCACTCGAAGGTGGCCGTTTCGCCACTTCCGATTTGAATGACCTCTATCGCCGCGTCATCAACCGTAACAACCGCCTCAAAAACCTCCTGCTTCTCAAGACGCCGGAAGTGATCATCCGCAACGAAAAGCGGATGTTGCAAGAAGCGGTGGATGCGCTCTTTGACAACGGTCGCCACGGTCGCGCCGTCACTGGTGCTGGCAATCGTCCGCTCAAATCCCTCAGCGATATGCTCAAGGGCAAGGGCGGTCGTTTCCGTCAGAACCTGCTAGGCAAGCGAGTCGATTACTCCGGCCGTTCCGTCATCGTCGTCGGACCAGACCTCAAGCTGGGTCAGTGCGGTCTTCCCAAGAAGATGGCTCTAACATTGTTCGAGCCCTTCATCATCCGCCGCCTCAAGGAGCTTGGCTACTGCCACACCGTGCGCTCGGCCAAGAAGATGATTGATCGGAAAACCACCGAGGTTTGGGACATCCTAGCAGAAGTCACCAAGGGTCACCCGATCCTGCTCAACCGTGCGCCGACGCTTCACCGGCTTTCGATCCAGGCCTTCGAGCCGAAGCTCATCGAAGGTGAAGCCATCCGCGTTCACCCACTCGTTTGTACTGCTTACAATGCGGACTTCGACGGTGACCAAATGGCCGTCCACGTCCCGCTTTCGATCGAGGCTCAGATGGAGTGCCGCCAGTTAATGCTGGCACCGAATAACATCTTCTCGCCCGCATCTGGTCGCCCGGTGACGGTCCCGACTCAAGATATCATTCTCGGAACTTATTATCTAACTTGGGCGGGTCTCCGCACTGAGAAGGATCGTGAGAAAGAGGAACATATGCCATTGTTTGAGAATGCTTCTGAAGTCGAGTTCGCACTCGCTTCGGAGAAGATTGACTATCACCAATGGATTCGCATTCGTAACCCCGACCATGGTAAGACTTCGGTCTTCGGTTATAAAGGTGAAGAACTCACGGATAAGGATCGCAAGGAACTCACACCGCTGCAGCAAGCACTCCGCCAAGGCAAGATCATCGAGACCACTCCGGGTCGCGTTCGTTTCAATGAAATCTGGCCTGCGGGCGTGGGTTTCATTAACAACAACGTCGGCAAGAAGCAAATCGGTGATATCATCTGGCGCTGCTATCAAGTCTCCGGCAAGCCGAAGACGGTCGAGGTGCTTGACCAACTCAAGACTCTCGGTTTCCGCGAGGCGACTCGCTCGGGAACTTCGATCGGGATTGTTGACATGGTCATCCCCGAGGAGAAAACCGAAGTCATCGCCAAGGCCTACGAAGAAGTGGACAAGGTCACTAAACAATACCGCAACGGCGTCATCACCGACGGCGAGCGCTATCAGAAAGTCGTGGACGTCTGGACCCAAGCCACCGACACCATCGCCAACGCGCTCTATCGCAAGATCGAGCATAACGAAGGCAAGAAGAAGGCATCGCCACTCTTCATGATGGTCGATTCCGGGGCGCGGGGTAATAAGTCCCAGATCAAACAGCTCGGCGGGATGCGCGGACTGATGGCCAAGCCTTCGGGCGAAATCATCGAACGCCCGATCATTTCTAACTTCCGCGAAGGTCTCACGGTGCTTGAGTATTTCATCTCCACTCACGGTGCCCGCAAAGGTCTATCCGATACCGCTTTG
>JAYVEJ010000071.1:0-2432 GCA_043748885.1 Luteolibacter sp.
CCGACTCGCACGAGCTTCACCCAAGTGTTAGACACTATCCCGCTGCCGCTGGAAATACTCGTGGCGGTGCCGCCAGTAGTGATGCGGTTGGCCATGCGGAAAGTGTTACTGCCGGACATGCCCATGAAGACGTAGGTCGAATTTGCCGCCAAACTTTCGCGAATCATCACGCCGACTCCTGATAGAGCACCGGTGTCTTGAAGGGCGCTGATTTTCGCGATGATCTCGCCGTCGCCAGTGAGTGTCTGATTGCTGAAGCTCAGCTTGTCACTGGTGGTGCCGAGGGTGCCGGAGCCGGATTGACTAAAGGTGCCTGCGCTGTAGCTGGTAGAACCCGCCATCATGCCGCTGCCGATGCTGCCGATCATCCACGGTGCAGGAAGCGCGGTGACACTGATCTGGAGACCGGCGTCGGCGGTGGCCAACGCGCTGTCGGTGACTCGGACGGTGAAGGTGTTCACCCCAGCGGAGCCGGACGGCGGCGTGCCGGATAGCGCGCCGCTGGAAGCGACGGCAAGCCACGCTGGACCGCTGATTTTCGAATAAGTCAGGGTGTCACCCGCGTCGGCGTCGGTGGCTTTTCCGGCAAGGGACTGGCCGGTGTAAGCGACGCTTTCACTGGCACCGCCCATGACGGTGGGATTGGCGGCGAAAACCGGGGCGCTGTTAGCTGGGGTGCTTTGGGTGGTAGCCATTCTCGCGGTGGCGGTGGACGTTACGTTGATCACACCAGTGCCGCTGAAATAGGTGTCATTTTTATTTGTCGCCGAGGACGCAGTCGAGCCATAGGTGCCGATCGCTTGAACGGTGGTTCCGAGGGTCAGTGACTGGATTTGACGCACCGTGCTGAAATTAAGATTCAGCTTCCCGCCGGTCAGGATGATAACTGACCCAGTGCCCAGAGCCGTCCCGCTGTTGCAGGCGAGAGTGCCTGCGGCGATTTTAGTGATGCCGGTGTAGGTGTTCACTCCAGATAAGGTAAGGGTAGCACTTCCAGACTTATACAAATTACCAATACCTACCGAGTTGATGATCGGGCCGCTGAGAAGCAGGTTATTTGCACCGTCGGCCAACACATTCAAATACGCTCCACCATCGATATCGAAGGCATTCGCGACGCCGGGCGCAGTTGATAGATTGGCGAGCGGGATGAGTTGCCCGCTGTTTTCTATGGTGCGCATGGAACGGAAGGTGCCGGTGCCCAGCGCCCGTAGGTTGGAAATCTGGATTCTGTTGTCAGCATTCGTGAGCCTGACTCCACCGCTGAAGGTGTTAGCCGCAGTGAGGGTTAATGAGCGGGTGCCGCCTTGGACCGACAATCCGCCAGTACCGGAAACCACTTGGCTCAACCAAATGTCCTTCTGAGAAAATGGCATGTTGAGGGTCACATAACCATTTCCAGCTAAATTCCATGAGTTTGGCAAAGCCCCTCCAGCGTTGTTGCCCTCGAAATTCGACTGCTGAAAGATGCTGCCAGCCGCCAAAGTCAACGGCCCGCTGCCAAGTCCGGTTTGATTCGCGAGGGTGAGGGTGCCAGCATTGATCACCGTGCCGGCGCTGTAGCTGTTGGCGCCGGAAAGCCTGAGATTCCCGCTGCTGGTCTTGGTCAAGCTGCCGCTTCCAGAGAGGCTGCCGGAGAAAGTCATCTCTCCGTTTGCGGTTCCGCCAACCGTAAGATTCGACGACAGGTTGACAGGCGCGCTGATGGTGACCGGGCTGGTTGAGGTCTGGTTGATCGTCGGCAAGGTGGTACCACTGGTGGTCATAGCCAGCAGGTTGCCCGCGAGGGTGACGGTGGAGCCGCCGAAGTTGATCCGATTCAACTGAAAACCCGCAGTGAGATTATTATTGGCTGTGTAAGTACCTGCCGCATTAAAGCTGAAAACGTAGGACGAGCTACCACTCGAAACGGGGGCGACATTCTCCACCCATTTTGCTGCAGTCCCCCAGTCACCACTCGTCGCCGGGGTGGCCCAGGTGAACGTGGAATTCGATGAAGCGAGGGTCAGCGTTACCGTGTAAACTTGGGTGGTTAGATCCTGCGCCGTAATCGTATAATTTTGCGGGGTCGTGAAATTCCGGTAGATCCCGGAGCCTGGTGAACCCGAGGCACCGAATGAGACAGTGTAGGTCGGCGCGAGGTTCGTGACGTCAGTGCCAGCGGGCATGGTGACGCTGATGTTCGTGCCGGAAATCAGCGAGGATGTCTGGCCAGAGATCCCGAATGTCAGGATGTCTTTGGCCGTGCTTGCGGGCTGGATGAGGGACATCATCGCCTGGCCCATGCTCTCGCCGATGTTGAAATAACTCTCTCCGTTCCAATACCAGTGTGAAACATCGTCGCTGGTGCCGAGCTGAATTCCATAGTCAAAAGGCCTGGTATCCACAGTGGTCACGGTGCCGGTGAACTCGGGGTGAAGCACTGGATTTCC
>JAYVEJ010000072.1:0-2429 GCA_043748885.1 Luteolibacter sp.
TTTTCCGCCCTCAAGCACCAGCGCATCCAGATCGGCACCGAAATCGAAGAGGGCGACGCGCGAGTGAACATCGTGGACGGGCATCTCAACGAGAAGAAATTGAGTCGCCGAGTCCATGCTTCAGAAGCGTTTCAAGTCATCGGCGACGGCAACAAGGAAATTTCCATCCTGCGGGCCGAAAGCGGAGTGCTGGACACCCAGATGCGCCAGCTTTACGCGGAGATCGGTCGCTTCATCAGCCGCCATGCCGCACAAGATCCAAGCTGTGCCAAAGTGGCTTCATCCCACCAAGGACTCGTCGATGTGATGCGCGCGCTGCGCCGCTCGATCGCGCTCAATCATCGTCTCGCCGGGACCGCGTGAGAGCACCCTGCCATGGAGGTTTCATCGACCGCGCCGGAAAAATCCCCAGCGATGTCCTCGCAGGGTGGACCACTTGCCGTCTCTAGCAGTTCGAAAATGCGGGTTCCTTGATTTTGCAAGCGCCAGCAGCGTTCCCGATCACCCGAGGTCCCCAGTTCTGAGAATGATCAAATGATTGTTGAACGGTGTGCCGCCCCACAGCGGCGAAATTTTCACGTTGCCGAAGGGTGAGAGGATTTTTTGGAAATCATCTGCTGACGGGTAGTGAGTCGGCGCGGCTTTCATCCAGAAGGTCGCTTTGGCCAGCCAATCGCCGAGCACGGTGATTTTGAAACGCCACGAAGCATCGCGCAATCCAGAGCGGATGATGAGCATCCCGCCGGGTGCGACGCGCGAGGCGGCGAGCTTGAGCAGCGTTTCCTGCTCCTCCGGGGTGAAGAACTGGAGGATGTCGAGGATGCTCACGTTTCCCTGGTGAGCGGGCAGTCCGTTGCGCACGTCGTGGTGGGCAAACGACAACTCGCGGGCGTGCGTGATGATCGCGCCACGGCGGGCGGCTTCGATTTTCCGAGGGTCGTAGTCGAGGCCGTGGAGCGGCACATGGATGCCCTCGGCCCGCAGGAAAAATGCCAACAGGCCGAGGCCGCAGCCGATGTCTAACAGCGGCAGCTCCACGCCACGGAGATTTTCCGTGAGAGTGGAGTAGAGCGGATCGGTCCGCAGTTTGGCGGCGACGTAGTTCCGATCCCAGCGACCGGGAAACATCGCGGCGATTTCCCGAATGGAGGACTCAGTCATGGGACGGCTGGCTGAGGTGGTCGAGCGGGTTTGCGCCACGGGCGATGAGCCGGGGCAAGCGAGCGAGAAACCCGAAGAACAGGCGGATGTGCATCCACGAAAGCAGGGTGTTGTCCCGCAGATAACGGAATTGGGAAATGCCGCCTTCCTCCTTGCTCGGGTAGCGGACGGGGGTCGGCAGGTTGATGATCGGCACCCCGCGCCAGGCGAGGCGGACGGCGACTTCGGGATCGAAATCGAAGCGCCGGGCGTAGCGGGTGGATTCCAGGACTTCGAGCAACGCCTGTGCCGGATAGAGCCGCATTCCAAACAATGAGTCGTCGATCCCCCAGCCGAGGGTTTCCAAATTGGCCCAGAAGTTAGAAATTTTTCGCCCGTTCACTCGCAGCGCCGGGGCGGCTGCGTCGAACACCGGCTTGCCGAAAACGGCGGCTTGCGGCTGGGCGGCGGACAGTTTGAAAAACTCCGGAGCATTTCCCGCCGGGTGCTGGCCATCCGCATCCATCGTTAGAATGTGGGTGAATCCGGCCGTGATCGCTTGCCGCAACCCGTGGAGAACCGCCGCGCCTTTGCCGCCATTTGCCATGAGTGTGAGGATTTTGAATGCCGGGGTTTCAGCACTCGTCAGGTGGCGGATGGACTCCGGCGAGCCGTCAGTCGAGCCATCGATGATGACCCAAACCGGAGTTTTGAGGGCCACAGCGGCGCTCACCGTTTCTAGCAGGATCGGCCCGGTGTTGTAGCTGGGAATTAGGATTAGCGGTCGCACATCGGCCATGTGCCGACTGCTTTAGAGGGCGGAACCGAAACGGGCAAGCCATGTAATGCCCGCGTCACTGGTCGATCTGCCGCCGCAGTGGATCAGGTTTCGAGAGTTCCTGTTCGTAAACTTTGGCAAGCCGGTCGGTGAAGGCTTGCGAGGACTCGCCGGGCTGCGGCAGCAACGGCTCGCCGAGATCGAAGCGGATGGTGATCGGGAAAACCGGACGCCGCCACAGTGGCCAGCCTTTTTGCAGGAAGCGGGTGTTGCTGCGGATGAAAATCGGATAGACCGGCACCGGCGCTTTGGTCGCGATGATCGCGCAGCCGCCTTTGAGCGGATTCACCCAGCGGGCGTCGGGCCGAGTCCGCGTGCCTTCGGGAAACAACAGGAGTTGACCACCTTCCGTTAGGGATCGAGAAGCATCTCGGATCATTCGGGTCATCCCGTCGTTGGCGATGTAGCCCGCCAGCCGGGCACCCCCGCCGAGCAGGGGATTCATCAAGAT
>JAYVEJ010000073.1:0-2424 GCA_043748885.1 Luteolibacter sp.
CGCAGGTCGCTTCCCGCTACGTGTTACCCCATTCATCTCATCACAGAGTCATACTAAGCTCGACGACTTTTGTGTTGTGAGTGATTTAAGACTATATGAACGATGCATTAAAGATCAGACAACGTAAAGTATCGCTGGTTTTTCGGAAGCTTAGCAGTGCCTCACAAAGCATCCGTTAATAGACTTAAGCAAGTGAGATGTCTTAAGCATTTTGTCGAACGATCAAAAGTCACAGCGTCGATGAGAAAATGGGGCGTCTGCAGGTGGCCGACTCAAAGCTGGAAACTGTCGTCAGCAGGTGTCGCGCCGCTGGAGACCTGGATCTCGCCATTGGCGGATAGATGGGTGAGACAGTGATAGACGTCCTCGGGATCAGCGTCGGCTTCAGTGGCGATGTCACCGGCGGTCTTGGCAGAGGCGGTGAGATGGCCGCGGACTTTGTTGAGCGTTTCCAAAAAGGCACCAGCGGCTTTTTTCCCAGCTTCGACGCCTGGCTGATGGTAGGCGTTGATGTTGACCAGCGAGGCATAGAAACTAACGGTTCTCTCGAACAGGGCGATGAGTAAACCGAGCTGGAATGGGGTGACCTCGGGGATGGAAATCGTCAGCGACTTGCGGTCGGACTCGTGCAGCGCCTTGCGGGTGCCGCGGAAAAACCCCTGCAGGTAGTCGGCGGTGGTGGTGCCGGGATCGACCTCGATGCTGTAGCCGTGGCGGCCTTTTCTCACTTCAATGAAGGTGGCGAAGAAGTTGTTCACCCCGTCGCGGAGTTGTTGGACGTAGGCGTGCTGGTCAGTGGAGCCTTTGTTGCCATAAACGGCGATGCCTTGGTTGACGAGCTTGCCATCGAGGTCTTGCGCCTTGCCTAACGACTCCATCACGAGCTGTTGGAGGTATTTCGAAAACAAGACGAGCGAGTCCTTGTAGGGCAGGACGACCATGTCCTTATCGCCCTTGCCGTGAGTCGCGCTGTGCCACGCGATGGCGAGCTGCATGGCGGCGTTCTTCGAGACGTCTTGCTTGCGGGTTTCCACATCCATCGCGGCGGCTCCGGCGAGCAAGCCGTCGATGTCGAGACCTTGCAACGCAGCGGGAACGAGGCCGACGGTGGAGAGCACGGAAGTGCGTCCGCCGACCCAGTCTTCCATCGGAAAACGGGCGACGAAATGGTGCGCGAGGGCGTATTGATCGAGCTTCGAGCCGACTCCAGTGACGGCGGCGGCGTGGCGGCCGAAGTCGAGGCCAGCAGCTTCCCAGGCGGCTTTGGCCTCTAACATCCCATTGCGAGTCTCGGCAGTGCCGCCGGATTTGGAGATGACGAGGACGAGGGTTTTATCGAGCCCGGACTTGGCGAGCTTGGCGATGACCGTGTCCATGCCAGCCGGATCGGTGTTGTCGAAAAAGTGGAGGGGCAAGCGCGCGTTCTGGCCGATGGCTTCGGAGACGAGCTGCGGACCGAGCGCGGAACCACCGATGCCGATGAGCAGAACTTGTTTGAAACTCCCACCCGTCGGCGGGGCGATGGTGCCGGTGTGGATTTTTTCCGCGAAATGCTTGAGCGCGGTGATCGGCTCGGTGATGGCGCGGCGGAGTTCTTCAGTTGGGGCAAGATCGGCGTTGCGCAGCCAATAGTGGCCGACCATGCGTCCTTCATCGGGGTTGGCGATGGCACCGGACTCGACGGCTTGCATGTCGGCGAAGGCTTTGGCGATTCGTGGCTGGAGCGCGCTCACATCACCCGGCGCGATGTCCATCAGCGAGAGATCGAGGGAGAAGCCGTGCTGAGGATAGCGGACGAGGGATCGGTTGTAGGATTGCCAGGACATGGTGGTTAGGAGGTAAAAACTGAAATTCTGAAAGGAAGACTTGAGAAAGACAGGATCAAGCCGCTGGGAGGTTTGAGATTCTCAAGACGGTTGTCGATGCTTTAGGCGTGCTTTGACCTTGCCGCACGGCGTCTGAGATTCTTAGTCTGCGACCGATGGTGAAATCACCATCAGTTCGCCCATGAATCCCTCATCCGCCCCCTCATAGTTGGTTTTAACGCTGCGCTCCCTTTGTTCGGTTCATTTCTGACCGCCGCCCCGGAGATCGCCACTCAGCTCGATTTATCCGCTGCGACCACTCCGGCGGCGCGGAAATTTTACTTCGAGACGATTCCCGGGCAGCGTTACAGCCTTTGGCGCTCGACCAATCTGCTCACTTGGCAGGAAGTCGCCGGATTCCCGAAAGTGGCGGATTCCATGTCGCTGGAACACACGTTTGCGCAGCAGGATCGGGAATTCTTCAGCATCCAGCCGATTGATGAGCAGGCTCCGACCATCGTGTCGCAATACCCGACGGTGGATGGCTTTGCGGTCGGACGCTTCGCGGATTTGAGCATCGGACTCGCCGATGCCACCGGCATCAATCCCGCCAGTATCC
>JAYVEJ010000074.1:0-2423 GCA_043748885.1 Luteolibacter sp.
AGAAGCACGCCGAGGATCGAGAAAATCCCGCCCCACAGCCGCACCGTGAACTCGCTGACGCCGAACTGCCGGAAGGTCAGCGCCGAGAGCCAATAGACCAGCGGCGGCTTTTCGAAGTATTTCACGCCGTTGAGCCGCGGCGTCACGAAGTCGCCAGTGACCGCCATTTCGCGGGGGATCTCCCCGTAGCGGCCTTCGTCGGGGTTGCTCAGCGGCCTCATCCCTAGCAGCGCCAGAAACCAAATTCCGCTCACCACGGCGAGGATCACCAAATCTTTCCACCATCCGGCGGGCGTTGCAGGGCGGTCGGGAGAGCGGGAAGTGGTGGCTGGCATGTGGTTGAGGCCCGAGCATGGCGGGCGGGAAATGAGACTGCGGCGAGCTTTCGGAATTTGAACCCGCGTGGCAAGCTGGACCTCACGCCTTGCCGCTTTTCCAAGCCAGCACCACCGCCCCGGAGACGATTAGAAGCCCGCCCAGCAAGTGTTGTAGCGTCATTTTTTCTTTGAGAAAAATCGCGGCCAGCACGATCACAAACACCACGCTTAGCTTATCCACCGGCGCGACCCGCGACGCCTCGCCCAGTTGCAGTGCCCGGAAATAACACAACCACGACAGCCCGGTGGCGACTCCCGATAGCGTTAGGAAAAGCCAAGTCCGCCCGCTGAAATCCAAGATGACCGCTGGCTTGGTGGTGGCAAAGGCAATCGCCCAGGCGAACAATAAGATCACCGTCGTGCGCACTGCCGTGGCCAGATTCGAGTCCACCCCGGTGATGCCGACTTTCGCCAGGATGGCCGTTAGACCTGCGAATAGCGCCGAGAGTAACGACCAGTGAAGCCAGTTCATGCGCAGACAGTGGGCGGTTCCCATTTGGAAATCAATGCGGAGGTTTTTGATGAGGCTCTCCCGCGAAGAATGACAAAAAATTTATCCAACCGCTTATCCTTTGGTTAGTCGGGTCGTATATCACTCATCGGTGTCTGGTTTCCACAGATGCTTTTGACCCCTGAAATTATGAAACCTATTCTCACCACTGTCGGCATAGCCGCTTCCATTGCACTCATTTCCCTCCAATCAGAAGCAAAGGAGATTTCGGTAAAACTTGAAAGTCTTTCGGCAACGCTGCAGAAGGCCATCACCGCTGCGGTCGGCGAGGGTAAAATCCAATCCATTGCTAGCGAGGTCGAGGGCAAGGTGACCAACTACGAAGTCGCGGTCATGAACGGTAAGAAAAAGCTGGAACACAAATTCTCCGCCGGAGGAAAGCTGTTGGAAACCGAAGAGGCCGTCGCCATGGCCGACCTGCCCGCTCCAGTTCGTGCCACCTTCGAAAAACTTGCAGAGAATCATCAAATCCTGGAAGTCGTCCATGTGACCGTGGATGCAAAGAAATTTTACGAAGCAGATATCGAGAAAGACAAAGGCACCGAGGAGATCAAGGTTTCTCTCGCCGGGGAAATCATCAGCACCGTCATGGAGCCTACGGAGTCCAAGAAAAATGCAGATGGGGATAAGGACGGCGATGAAGAAGAGCTGCCGAAAAAATAGTTTGTATGGGGAATCGGTACAGGCGCGTCTCCGTTGTTGGGTGACGCGTTTTTTGTGGGCCGGATGACTGCCGGTCAGACTAACTTCCCACCTTTCTCTGTTTCTCATGATCCTCTCATTGTGGGAATCCTATCACTCACTCCCGCCCGAGAAGAATAATGCCAACCTACACCAGATCATGCAAATCACGCTTCGTCTGCAATATGCCCCGGCCTTGGCTGCTGTCACCGCCGGGATGGTCCATGCCGACCATTTTTCCGAAAGCGAAGTCGCTAGGCCCATTGAGGCTGGGACAGCACAGGATGGGTCTTTACCGCCGGGCAATTGCAATTGCCGTAACATGGTGGCAGCAAACCCTTTTATGTCATCATCTTGAAATATTCTAAGATCACGAAGAGTCGCTGTATTGTTCACGAGTTGTTTTTAAATAGATGAAAGATAGTTTATTACTTACGGGTTCTACCGGATTTCTTGGCGGTGCGATTCTTGCAGAACTGCTTCAGAATGAGGAATTGTCTAGCATGGATGTGTTGCTCTTGGTGCGGGCCAGCACTCCTAGCGAGGGCTTGGAGAGAGTTTATAGTTCCCTTCGGCGTTTTGAAGTCACGGAGGAACACATCGTGCGAATTCAGATTGAACATATCATTTGCGGCGGACTTACTACGACGGATTCGTTTGCGGGGGATACGCGTTTGCAAAAGGTGACGCTAGTGATCAATTGCGCGGGTATCACTTCCTTCGGACCGCATCCAGAAGTGTGGACTACGAATGTGGACGGGACTCTCGCCTTCGGGCACATGGTGGCCAAGCTGCCGGATTTGCGAAGATTCATCCATGTGAGCACGGCCATGATCTGCGGCTCCAAGCCGCCA
>JAYVEJ010000075.1:0-2420 GCA_043748885.1 Luteolibacter sp.
GATCAAGGGCGTGAAAATCGACGTCGCGTTCATCGGCTCGTGTACCAACGGCCGCATCTCCGACTTCCGCGAAGTGGCGAAATACATCCAAGGCCACAAGGTCGCTCCCGGCGTGCAAGCGCTGGTTGTCCCCGGCTCGCAGATCGTCGCGATCCAATGCGAACAAGAAGGCTTGCCGGAAATTTTCCGCGCCGCCGGCTTCGAATGGCGCGCCGCCGGTTGCTCGATGTGCCTCGCGATGAACCCGGACAAACTCATCGGCGACCAACTTTGCGCCTCGTCCTCTAACCGGAACTTCAAAGGCCGCCAAGGCTCGTCCACCGGTCGCACCATCCTGATGTCGCCCGTGATGGTCGCCGCCGCCGCGATCCAAGGTTACGTCGCCGATGCGCGTGAGATTTTCACGCTCGAAGCGAGAACGGCATTGGCCTAGAATCCATCTTATGAGCAGCGCCGCCAAGAACCTACCCATCACCGCCGCCGAATATCTTGAAGGAGAACTGCGCTCCGAAATCCGGCATGAGTTCGTGGACGGTCGCATCTACGCGATGTCTGGCGTCAGTTTCCGGCACAATGAAATTTGCTTGGACACGGCCTTACTGATCAAGAACCACCTTCGAGGCGGCCCCTGCCGGGTCTTTATCGAGGCCGTGAAAGTCCAAATCGCCGACGACGTGGGAGAATCCTATTATTACCCGGATGTCTTCGTGACCTGTGAGCCGACCGACGACAAATCGTATCTGGCTCGTTCTCCCAAGCTCATCATCGAGGTTCTTTCCCAATCGACCTCGCGCTTTGATCGAGGCGACAAGCTCACCACTTACAAGCGGATGCCGAGCGTCGAGGAAATCGTTTACATCGAGCAGGACTGGCCGGAGATCTACATCGTCCGGCGCTCGGACCATTGGAAAAAGCATATTTACACCCAGTTCGATTCCTTGATCCACCTCGAGTCCATCGACCTCACGCTTCCAGTCTCCGCCTTCTATCGCTCCGCTCCGTTTCCTGACGACGTGAAACGTCCGTGGTATCTCATCAACCGCGAGGACGGCTAATCTCAGTATTTCAGCATTTACCCAACATGGCTCTCGAACCCGTCCCCACCGTCACTGGCCGCGCTGTTTTCATCCCCGGCGCAGATATCGATACCGACCGCATCATCCCGGCGCGGTTTATGAAATGCGTCACCTTCGATGGACTCGGCGAGTTCGCATTCTACGATGTCCGCTTCGACGAGCATGGTAACAAAACCCAGCACCCGCTCAACGATCCGCGTTTCGCTAATGCTTCCATCCTCGTCGCCGGCGTGAACTTCGGCTGCGGTTCGTCGCGCGAGCACGCCCCGCAATCGCTGCGCAAGTATGGCTTCAACGGCGTCATCGCCGAGTCCTTCGCGGAAATCTTTTACGGTAACTCCACCACCCTCGCGATGCCCTGCGTGATGGCCAGCCCCGCCGACGTCGTCGCCATCCGCGATGCCCTGGAGGCCGATCCTAACACCGAGGTCATCATCGACGTGCAAGCACTCCGTGTCCGCACTTCCGGTGGTCTCGACATCGCCGTCACCATGCCCGACTCCGCCCGCGAGGCATTGCTATCCGGCCGTTGGGACCCGATCCAAGAGTTGCTGGATAACGAATCCGCGATCGAGGCAAAAGCAGCCGAGCTGCACTACGTCTAACCAACTAGCGACGTGGGTGACTCGCCCGCGTTGCTGTGTGCCATGCCGGCGAGACGCCAACCCTCCTTGATTGCGCCACCGCCGGGGATCGCCTTGTTCGATCTCGACGGCACGTTGATCGCGTGGGACTGCCAACTGTTATTCCGTCACTTCGTCCTCCGCCGCGAGCCGTGGCGAGGGATTTTTTTGCCGGTGTTCTTGGCGTTTTTGCCGGTGGCGGGATTGTTAGGCGCAAGCGGGATGAAGCGGGTTTTCCTCAGCTATCTGTGGCGGATGGACACTGCAACTCTCGCCCAATACTCGCGTGAGTTCGCGGCCTCATTGATGCCGGCGATCTACCCGGAGTTGCGGGTAAAACTCGATGCCCACCGCGCCGCCGGTCATCTGCTGATCCTCGCATCCGCCAGCCCGGAATTCTATGTCGCGGAGATCGGGCGTGAACTTAGCTTCGATTTCACGCTCGGCACGCCAGTCGAGCTTGGCCGGTTTTTCCCAGATCTAATCAATCACAAGGGCGGCGCAAAAGTGGCACGCCTGAAACAACGACTGCCCGCCGCGTATTTCGAAAATGGCAAGCTGGTCCGCTGTCATGGCTACACCGACAGCCGCGCGGACCTACCAATGCTAGCGCTCTGCGGTTCCGCGACCGTCGTCAATCCGTCGCCTAGCCTCACTGCATTGGCGGAAGAGTCCGGCTGGGAAATCGTCCGCCCGGCTCGCCCGTGGAACTCGCGGCTTG
>JAYVEJ010000076.1:0-2417 GCA_043748885.1 Luteolibacter sp.
GGTGCGGCAGTGGTCGCCGCGGATGAGGAAATTTCGCGCACGGTGCCAGTGATCGCCGCACTGCGGGCGGAGTGGGATGGGCTGATTTCCATCGACACCACCAAGGCCAGCGTCGCCCAAGCTGCGCTCGCCGCAGGGGCGGACATTGTGAACGACGTGAGCGGGTTGTTAGCCGATGGCGAAATGGCTGCCGTCTGCGCCGCGCACGGCTGCGGCGTGGTGGTGATGCACATGCAAGGCAGCCCTCTAACGATGCAGCAGTCGCCGCGCTATGCAGACGTGGTCGCGGAGGTGCGAGAGTTTTTCCAGCAACGACTCACCGCGCTAACTGCCGCCGGAATCGACCCTGCGGCGTTGTGCTTCGATCCAGGGATCGGCTTTGGGAAAACCTTGGCTCACAATCTTTCGTTGCTCCGCGCGCTGGGAGAAATCTCTGTGGCTGGCCACCCGTTGCTGCTAGGAGTTTCGCGAAAATCCTTCATCGGAAAAATCCTCGGCAGCGCCGCTCTCGACGCCCGCGAGTGGCCGACCGTGGCGCTCACCGCCAGCGCCCGTGAGCGAGGCGTCATGCTGCACCGCGTGCATTCCGTGAAATCTAACGTGGAAGCACTGCGGATGACCGAGGCGATTCTCGGCTCCGGCAGTTAGTTCTGCGGCGCGGCAGCGGGATTGCGGCCGACCACTGCGCGGTAGCGACCGATGGCATAGACGATGCCGCCGGCGATGGCTTTCTGATAAGCCGGGGTCTCGATCAAACGAGCCTCGTATGGATGGCTCATGAAACCGCCCTCCAGCAAAATCGCGGGATGACTCACCCCGGAGAGCACGCTGAAGCGGGCCCGCTTGATCCCGCGATCCAGGGTGTTTTTGCCAAGCTGCTTGAGCGTCCAGCCGTGGACGGCGGTGGCGAGTGCGATGTTCGCCGAGTCATGTTCGTTGCCCGCGCGGGTCTGATTGTCGGAGGCTTTGAAGTCGCTGCCGTAGTGCGAGACGCCGGGTGGCGAGAGGGTAAAAGTCTCGATCCCCCGCGCGGATCGCCCGCCGGAGTTGAAATGGATGCTGATGTAAATCGCACTTTCCTTGATCGCGTTGGCCAGTTGCACCCGCTCTTGCAGGGATAGGAAAACGTTGCTCTCGCGGGTCATCACGACTTTGAAACCCTTCGCCACCAGTTGGGACTTCACCAAATTGGCGACTGCTAGATTGTAGTCAGCTTCCGAGCCGAATGGGTTGGTGGCACCGGGATCTTTGCCGCCGTGGCCGGGATCGAGCACCACCGTGGTGAAGTCACCCGCGTTCTGAATGAAGTTTGGGCGCAGCACCGGATCGATCAATTTCGCGAGGTCCATCCGCGAAACATAGGCTTTATCCCCGACGGTCGCGATCGTTTCACTGAAGACGAATTTCACATCGTTCATCAGGCAATCGTTGCCGCCGATCTTGAACTCCATCACCAGCTCTTTGTCGGCATTGCGCCTCTCTTTCTCGGGATCGCTGAGCCTAACCCCCCGCTTGAGTTTGACCGAGGCACCGCTGCGAGTGATCTCGGTAAAGTTATAGAACCGCTTGATGCTCTCCACCGAAACATAATCGTGGCCGTCGATTTTCGTGATATCCCAAGCTGCGGCGGGGGCGGCGGAAGCGGTTGGGCGTGCCGTTAGAGCGAGAACCATCAGCAGGGCGAAAGCGCGGCGCAACCATGAGAACGGTGGGTAGAGATGATCCATGGATGGGAAATTCTGCAGGGGTTTGGCCGGGGTTGTATCAATTGAAAAAACGGATGACAACCGGATTTGTCGGTGGAAAAACCCGAAACTAAAGGCTGCGGCGGCCCTGCATCGCCCGCAGCAGCGTGAGTTCGTCCGCGTGCTCGAGGCCACCGCCAGCGGGTAAACCTTGGGCGATCCGAGTGAGCCGGCAGTTTCGCCCCCGCAGCAACTCTGCTAGATAATTCGCGGTTGCCTCGCCCTCCACATCGGAGCCGAGCGCGAGGATCACCTCGATTTCCTCCACCGCCGCCTCGATCCGCCGGATCAGTGGCGGGATCCGTAAATCCTCGGGCGAGACTCTATCAAGTGGCGAAAGTTTCCCGCCGAGACAGTGATAGCGGCCACGAAATGCGCCCGAGCGTTCGAGCGGGAGGACGTCCGTCGCCTGCTCGACGACGCAAAGGATGCTGTCGTCGCGCGCCGGATCGTCGCAGACCTCGCAGCCGGCTTCCGTTGCGAAAAATCCACACACCGGGCACGGTCGGACCGCATCCTTCGCCGCTAACAATACCTCGGCCAGCGGCACCGGATTGGCCTTGGGGCTTTGCAGCAGCCACACCGCGATGCGCTCGGCACTGCGCGGACCGATGCCGGGCAAGCGCTTGAGTTCGCCAACCAGCGCCTTGACGGGTTCAGGGAAATCAGCGC
>JAYVEJ010000077.1:0-2416 GCA_043748885.1 Luteolibacter sp.
TTTGATCGGGCTAGCAGTTCCCGTTAGAAGATGGTGGATCAGCGCGGAGGCGACCATGCCGGTGCCGCAGGCGAGCGTCTCGTCCTCCACCCCGCGCTCGAAGGTGCGGATGGAAATGTGGTCGGGCGCGAGCACGGCGGCGAAGTTGGCGTTGGTCCCAGCGGGGGTGAAGGCCTTGTGATTGCGGATCGCGGTGCCGTGGGTGAAGACGTCGAAGTCATCGAGCGCGTTGGCGCTTTCGAGGAAGGTGACGACGTGTGGGACGCCGGTGTTGACGAAGTGGAGCGGTGCGTGGAAACCGGGGATTTTGGCGTCGGTGTTGAGTTTGAGATCCTTCGGCTCGGACATCGCGATCCGGACATCGTCGCCGATCATCTCGGCGGCGAGGGTGCCGGCGAGGGTTTCAAAGGTGACGCGCTTGAGGACGATTTCGCCGAGGTGCGCGGTGAAACGGCCGAAGCAGCGTGCGCCGTTGCCACACATTTCGGCCTCGCCGCCGTCGGCATTGTAGTAGCGGAACCGGAAATCCGCGCCCTTTTGGGCAGGCTCCACGGCGAGCAAGCCGTCGGCCCCGATGCCGCGGTTGCGGTCGCAGAGTGCGGCGATGGTGTCGGCGTCGAGTTCCTTGGAGAGCGAGAGGTCGCGGTTGTCAACGACGATGAAATCGTTGCCGGCGCCGTTCATTTTGAAAAAGTGGAGGAGCATGGGAAGTTGATGGTTGGAAGTGGATGGTTGATGGGAAGAGAAGAAGATGGAAGAGAAGAGGATGGAAGAGAAGAGGATGGAGGAGAGTGAGGAGTTGGTGGGAAGAGAAGAGGGGAGATGGCGGATCATGGATGCAAGCGCGAAGTGATCGCGATCATTTCGCGGGCGACTCCGCAGCGTGGCTTGGTTTCGGCAGATTTTCCAAGATCCTTTCAAAATATAGTCCCGCAGCCGATCCGCCGCCTAGGTGCGGAATTGCGTGGCCCGCGCACTCTGCACCCGGTAGCCCATTGCGGCTCTAACATTTGAAGGTGTGGTTGCAAACCAAGTCGCAGAGGATGGTGGCTCTGAGCCCACGGCTTGTCCTTTCCCGGAGGCTGAAATTGAGGCAGCGTGCCGCCCGCTCATGTCAGATCATCCGCAAGTTTCCTCCCGCCTCGCCGCGCCGCGCTTGTGGCGCACCTTGCGCAAGGCATCTGCTAGCGCCGGGCGCAAAACCTAACTCACCGCGCTCACGCTTTTGTAATGCCTGCAAGATCGCGACACCCCGACATGGGCCAATCAGTTTTCGGGTCATTATACTAACAAATAAATAAAAATGAAATTAAGAAGTATTACTGCATGTGTTTTAGCTATCGTCCTAGCCAGTCTATTTTCTTCCGCCAGTGACTTAAGTAGCCTGAGTCCCATTGGAACAATGGGAAAATGGGAGAAAGTTCTTAAAGGAGACGGAGAGGCGGTGCTGTTTGAATATAAAGGCAAGGGTTGTCTCTCGCACTTCTGGTTTGGTGGTAATTTCAAAGGAGTTGAGGATACCCGAATTCGCTACTATGTGGACGGAGAAAAAACTGCTTCGATTGACATGAATTTATACATGGGTCATGGCATCGGCTTTGGCGATAATCATGCTCCTTGGTCAAATAAATACATGGGTAAGATCGGGAAGACGAGCGGAATCTATAACAACTATCAAATCCCGTTCGGAAAGAACATCCGGGTTACAGCTCAACGCTCCAAAAATGCGGAAGACGACCCCATGATTTGGTGGATCGTCAGAGGAGTTGAAAACGGTCGGGTCAAGCTCGGAGGCGTTGAGTTACCTGGGGAGGCGAGATTGAAACTGAGTCGCCTAGAGAATCACGAAGCTCAGCCCCTCGAAGAATTCGACCTCTGTAAAGTCACAGGGAATGGTGCCTTGTTTCAAGTGGCGATCGCTGCCCACGGGGACAAAAATCTAGCCTACCTCGAAGCTTGCATGCGTGGGTATCTGGGGAATTCACTAAAGCCGCTGATGCTTTCGTCAGGGTTGGAAGACTACTTCCTCGGAACCTACTACTTCGATACGGGCCGATACTATTCCGATGTGGCTGGGCTTACTCACTTCGACAAAGATGCTGGAAATTTCTCTGCCTACCGGATCCACGACAGCGATCCGATATTCTTTAAAGATGGCCTGAGACTCACCTGCCGTTGTGGCGAAAGCGATCACGGTGATATCACTGATAAAAAGAGTTGTATGAACCCTACCAAGACCTCCTACACCACTTATACATGGGTCTATCAATGGTGATTCTTGGCGAAGGTGATAGGTGGTATGAACCGAGGACTGATCCGAATGGCACTAACTTAAGACGTATTTGGGATAGAGTATGGCCAAAACGCGCCTCAAATTACCCCGAACGCTTGATTCCGGTGCCGTCGAACGCCAGAT
>JAYVEJ010000078.1:0-6444 GCA_043748885.1 Luteolibacter sp.
CGAGCGCGTGCATCGCCTCGCTGATGATGTACTCGCGCAGCATCGGTCCGAGTGCGGCTCGGCCATCGCCGCCACGGGAATACGGGGTGCGACCGGAACCTTTGAGCTGGATGTCGAAGCGCCCGCCCTGCGGTGTGAGTTGTTCGCCTAACAAAATGGCCCGCCCGTCGCCGAGCGTGGTGAAGCCGCCGAACTGATGGCCGGCATAGGCCTGTGCCAGCGGCGAAGCACCCGGCGGCAGCGAGTTTCCGGCGAAAATGGCCGCCCCGCTTTCACCTTCTAACGCCTCAACCGCCAAGCCGAGCGCTGCTACTAACGGACGATTCAATACCACCAACTGCGGCGCGCGCACCGGCACGGGCGCGATGGCGAAATGAAACACCCGCGGCAGCGAGCCGTAGGAATTCTCCAGCCGCCAGCCGGAAGTTAGATCGCCGGGCGGTTGCGGGTCTTGAGGGAGTCCAGAGGGAAACGGGTGATCGCGCATGGTTGGAGAATGATGGTAAAGCTGAAAACCGGCCAGCTCGGATAATCTCAGCCCACACAGTTGAGTCAGAGAATGTCGGATCGGTAAGCAAACTATCTAGGTGGAAGGGAATTCCCTTCGCGGAGCTAACAACTCTATAGAGTTCGTCCGGCCTTAAAATGACCACGGGCGTCGGATCCCTTGTTCCGACGCCCGTGGGCCCTTTGGGGGGCTTTTGTGCTATCCCTTACGGGGATGAGACTGCCACAAATCGGCCTTATCGCCATTACGCGATCGCGTAGGGTAGGCCTTCAGATCCGCCCAGCCGCCTTGATGTCGAAGTAGGCGTTTGCCAGCGCCACGGCGAATTCTCGGGCGGTCGAATCGAGCGTCAGAACCCCCATTGCGCCTAGGCTTGCAAGGATTTCCCGGCGCTCCTGCACATAGCGGCCGGCCGCGAGAAATTGCAGCGCGGCCGAGAAATTTTCCACCGGCTCGGAAATCGCCTCTTCCACCACCCGCTCGCGCATGCTGGCCAGCAAGACCAGATGGCGGGATTTCAAAACCTGCAAGGCTGGTACCAGTTCCTTGCCATCCTCGCCGCGCAGATTGGTCAATAAAATGACCAGCGAGCGTCGGCGTTGGCGGGCCATCAATTGCTCGACCGCGCCCGAGAAATCGCTGGGCGCGGGGGTGGTCTGGTAGTCGTAAAGGTGGTTTAGCAACACCGGCATCGCGTGCGAGCCTTTGACCGGCGGCAACCAGCGGTCCGAGCCACCGAAGGATTTCACTGCCACCTGATCGCCCTGCCGCAGCGCCATGTGCGAGACCAGTAAAATGGCATTTAACACATGGTCGAACTGCGGCACCCCGCCGTCGAGCGCGCGCATCCGGCGGCCGGTGTCTAGCAGGAACACCACCGACTGGTTGCGCTGCTCCTGATAGTCGCGGCTGATCAACATCTGGCGGCGCGAGGTGGCCTTCCAGTCGATCTGGCCTAACGGATCACCATCGCGGTAGTCGCGGAGTTGATGAAAATCCCGGCTCGATCCCGCGCGCGGCCGACGGATGATGCCCAGCGGACTCTCGCGGTGCTGCATGGCGAGCAGGGCGTAGCGGATCACCGGCTCATAGTTCGGATAGACTTTCACCGTCTCATCGGCCAGATGCAGCGTCTTGCGCATCCACAATCCCAGCGGGGAAACGCGCCGCACATGCACCGGGCCGAACACCGCCTCGCCGCGCTCCGGCAGGGTCACCGGATGAAACACCCGGATTTCCCGGCCCGGCGGCACCCCGCCTGACCAAGGCAAGCCCGGTGCCACCGCGCCTTGCGGGATGCCGTCGAAGATTTCCACCGTGGCGGGACGGTCGCCATCATTTCTAACTGCCAAGCGGACTTCGCCCGCTTCCCCCACGGCAAAGCGTCCGGGCAAACGACGCTGCAACTCCAGCGGCTTGCGGATCCGGGCGATGATCGCATCCACCAGAACCACCAACCCGACTCCCGCGCCGAGCCACAACCACGGCAGCATCAACGACGGCACCGCCGAGGCGACGACCGCGAGCAGCAGCCAAGCCGAGGCAAGTGTTAGGAGGCGTAACGTCGGGCTCATGGATGGATGTTCAAACCGCCCCGATCCTGCCCCACCCACGTCACACGTCAAAGGCGGAATACCCCATGGACTGCGGTGGGAAGTGCTAGTGCCATACCGCTTTGGATGTTTCAGTGTGGGTCTTTCTGGCGCTCCAGAAGAATCCAAAGCGCTAACCGCCACCTGCCCGATATCCAAAAATCCCAAATTCCCTACGGCGCTCGCGCACCGATGCCAAGGATTGGCAATCTCCGAATCGCCATGCCCATGGGTGGACAATGACAGGTGGAATCCTCGGCTCATTGGCGGCTCATGGGCGTGGCGGATCGGAGTCCGCTACTCCTTGATTTTTCCGCCCACGACTTGTGGGTAGCGGGCAGGACATGCCGGAGCATTCCAGATAGCCCGGCACACGGCACGTGCACTTCGATTACTTCAAGCAGGCGATTTCCCAAAGCATCACGCTGCGTGGCCTCCAGCAAATCCTCCGCAAGCTCAAGTGCGGACTGGCAGAGGTGTTCCCGGAGGATTTCACGGGCAGTTGATTTTGGATCGATCCCGTCGGGCTTTCATCTGCGAGTCGAATCGCTCCAGCAGCTCGGAATCGACTCTGAAGATCGTTTGACGCAAATCGCGAAGCGCCTGGATGCCATCGAGAAGGCCGAGTTCATCGAACGTGTCCCGACTGTCCCAGTCGGTTCGGGAAATCCGGCTGAGACAGCCGGAACACATTACTCACTGCCTCGGTGCCGGCACGCTTTCCACGATGACGCGCAGCACATCATCCACGTCCTGCCCGCTGATCGCGATTTCCGGGGTGAGTTGGACGCGATGGCGCAGCACCGGCAAGGCGGCGCGTTTGATGTCGTCCGGCGTGACGAAGCTCCGACCGTCGAGCGCGGCGAAGGCTTTGCCGATTTTTACCAAACTGATCGCGCCGCGGGTGCCCGCGCCGAGTGAAATGGATCTGGACTCGCGGGTCGCCTGCGCGAGGGCCACCGCGTAGCCGACGACTTCCGGGACGACTTGGATCGCAGCAGTTGCTTGCTGGGCGGCGACGATTTCTAGCGGCCCGCAAATCACGCTGACGTCGTTGCCCGATCCGCCGGGAGTTTCGGCGGAGGCGCGGGTGACGATTTCGCACTCGGCCTCGCGCACCGGGTAGTCGATGAGCACCTTCATGATGAAGCGGTCTAACTGCGCTTCCGGCAGCGGATAGGTGCCCTCGTGCTCGACCGGGTTTTGAGTGGCGAGCGTCATGAACGGCGGTGTGAGTTTGAGCGTCTCGCCGTCGATGGTGATTTGCAATTCCTGCATGACTTCTAGCAGGGCGGACTGCGTCTTGGCCGGGGCGCGGTTGATTTCATCGGCTAACAACAAATTGGTGAACACCGGGCCTTGGCGGAGTTGGAAAGTCTGGCTTTTCATGTCGAACAAACGGAAGCCAGTCACGTCGGACGGCATCAGGTCCGGCGTGAACTGGATCCGCGCCGAGTGCCCGCCGAAGGTCTTGGCGAGGGTGGTGACGAGGTGAGTTTTGCCGAGGCCGGGCTTGCCTTCTAGCAAGACGTGGCCGCCCGCTAACAGCGCGGCGAGCACCTGCTCAATGACCGTTTCTTGGCCGAGGATCACCCGGCGGACTTGCTCGCGCATCTGCTGGATCAACTCCACCAGAATGTTAACAGGCGGCATTTCTTGAGGGACCGGGGCGTAGGGATCTGGATTCATGGATTCGTTAGTGAAGAACTTGAAGCAGGCGTTGGAGATCGGCAGTGGTGCGTGTTAGAATCGCTGAGTCAGCGGGCGCGGCTTCGGCGAGAGCGCGGAAAACTCGCTCGCGCGGCAGCCCGGCGCGGTCGGCTAGGAATTGGAAAAAATCCTCGTCGCGCCGCCCGGCGCGGGTGACCCAGCGTTGGCCGCGCTCGACGATCTGCGCCCGCAGTGGCACCAGCAACGCCGCCGCCCGATCCAGCCGCCATTGGAAATCGCCCAGCGCCTCCAGATGATGCTCGTAGCCGCGCAAATTGGAGGCCCCGTCCGCCGCCTCGAGCGGTCCGAAGCGGGTGAAATTTTTCCACAGCCACAACACAGTTAGAACTGCCAGCCCGAGCAGCACTGGCCACAAGTGATCGCCAAGCAAGCCCCACAGCGAAAGTCCCGAGCCGCGCAGGAAAGCGATGTCGCCGTCATACTCGGTGACGCGGATCAGCGCGTCTAACAACGCCGCGTGCTCCTTGTCGCCGATCCAGCGATTGCGAAACAAGCGGGCGTCCGTGAGCACGCTGATCCGCCCGTCGCCGCTCTCGACGGAGGCGAAAACTCCCGGCTCGCCGTCATCGACAGAAACGCCCGTATCGGACTCGGCGTCCACCTCGTAGGCTTTGCCCTCAAACTCGATCTTCGTTGCGGTCACCGGTTTGCCCCGGTCCTCCAGCGAGATCCCCGCTTCGTCTAACATTCCGAGCAACGCTGGCGAAAGTTCGGCTTCAGTGGCGGGCCGCGACCAGTCGTTCGACTCGGAATTCGCGTGCTCCACCAGCAATACGAGATGCCCGCCATCGTCCACCCAACTCGCTAACCGGCGAGTGAAACTCTCATTAGTTAGGACCGATGCTGGGACGAACCACACCGCATCCTCGACCTCCGGCGCGGTCCACGCCGCCAGTGATCGCACTGCGCCGCCGTCGTGCGCGGCGAAGCGCTCGGCAGCCAGCCAGGGATTGATCCGGGCCTTGCCCTTGTAGCCGATCTCGCGTTTCACCTCGGTGGAATCGCACGCCGTTAGAGCGAACGCCAGCAGCAGCAAACCGAGCCATTTCACGATGCCCTCCTTCCACCGAACGGCCATTGCTGGCAGAGCACCTGCACTTCAGAATCCGCCGGGCTAACACCTGCGTAGGCCAGCCGGATCCACATCCCGGTGATCCCACGGAAATAGTCTGGATGCACCGCAGCACCGGCCTGCTCGACACGCCGCACGCAGTCGCCCTCGGTGTCCGACTCGTGGATTTCCACCCGGCCTAGCTCGATCACCCGCGAAATAGAACCCCGATAGAGCAACCCTAACGCTTCTTGCTGGTGGCCCTGCTGCCACAGCAACCAAGCCGCCGCCGGGACATCGGTGGGCAATGTGTGGGGGGAAACCGCCATGCCCATCACCACCCGCGCGGGCGGGGCGATGTGGTGAGTCCTCATGGCCGTCCCCCGCAGCCTGAAGACGTGGCGGTTTTTCCAGATCATCCAGCCGAGGAATCCGACCAGCAGGACCACCGCGCAGATCGAGAAAACCTGCAGCAGAATCGCTATCACATCAGTCGGCAGCGATGCACTCGACGCCGCCTTGGGCTTCGAAACTCTTTCCGTCACCGTGTGAACCTCGAACACCTTGTCCGCTTTCACCTCGCGGATGATTTCAGACGGCGGCTTCGGTTCCGCAGCATCGGCGCTCATGCCGATGGTTAAAAACACCAGCAGCACCACTGCCACTTTTCCTAAGCGTTGCGCCAGTCGTTTGAACGCGAGTTCCACATCCCAGCCCTCGATCCAGGTGCGGTTGTTGATATAAAGTCCGAACCCCGCGCCGATGACGAACACGTCGGTTAGAGACATCGCCGCCATCACGCAAGCCACCACCGTGCGGGTGATCAACAACGGAAGTTCCATCGGCGAATTGGGATCCCAGGACTCCATTGCCTGTTGCCATGGCGTGTCTTGACCGTCTGGAACTAACATCATCACCAGCCCGAGAATGCCCAAGCCGAGCCACGCCGCAGCCGCGTCTGATAGAAAATAAATCCACATCACCACCCCTTCGCCACGGCGCACCACTTGGCCGCAGCGTTGCTTGTAGGCCTTGCCGCGTAAGCCTTCCAAGTCCTCAACCGCCAGCGTCACCGGCAGCCACGGCGAAAATCTAGCCCACACGAAACGATGGAAAAACCGCCGTATCCACGCCCGCGGGATTTCCCGCCAGACGGCACGCCACGACGGCTCCTCGCCGAATAAGCGCCGGCTCAGCTCGAACAAAACCAGCCGCGAACCCGCCGGTTTCGCCCACCAGAACAGGACTAACAACAACATCGGATGCTCCCATAACAGCACCGCCGCGATGGCCGTGGGAATGCCCAGCGCCAACCACCAGACGGTGATGCAGCGCCAGAAACTCCGTCTAACCATCGCGAAACCCAAGTCCACCGCCTCCCAGTCGCTGCGCGGGCGGATCTCCGCCGTCACCGTGTCAAGCCGCATGGCCGGACCTCCTTCCTGCCAGCGTGAAATAGGCGATGTGCAAAATCCAACCGATGATCCCCACGGTGTATTTCAAATGGCTAGGGATCGCCTGCGCCGACCAGAACCCTTCCACCACCGCCGCCAGGGTGGTCA